>NZ_JBFTSN010000036.1:0-33575 GCF_056400045.1 Paenibacillus sp. 01L418 | reverse complement strand
TCATGTCTGTTTCTCGATAGAGCGGTAAATATGGTTGAATACTGTATATTACCGCTCCTGTCATGAAGCTGATGCATTTGCAGCGGCTCTTTTTTATGTGTAAAATGTATCTAATAATAGTACAGTTGATTTGCCAATAATAATATTAATAGAAGCTGTATAGCTTCTATTCGTAAAGAAAAGAGTGAATGTCATGTCAGAACAAACGATAAACAATTCAGCTTTTAATATTCCGTTATCCGTTCTTGATGTATCTCCCATTGTAGAAGGCGGCACTGTTGCCGAATCACTTAGCAATACATTAGATCTTGCACAGCATGCGGAAAAATGGGGCTATAACCGTTACTGGCTTGCGGAGCACCACAATGCGCCAAGCATCGCCAGCTCAGCGACATCAATCGTTATTGGCCATGTTGCGGCAGGTACATCCACGATTCGTGTAGGCGCTGGGGGGATTATGCTGCCGAACCATGCGCCGCTCGTTATTGCTGAGCAATTCGGTACATTGGAATCGTTATTTCCAGGCCGTATTGATTTAGGACTTGGCCGCGCTCCTGGAACGGATGGTCTTACAGCAGCTGCCCTTCGTGGAAACAGAAGAAGCAATGGGCATGATTTCCCCGAGCAGCTAGCTGAGCTGCGCGCGTTTCTAGATCCGTCGAGTGCTGAGGTGGGCATGCCAGTGCGAGCGATTCCGGGTGAAGGTCTTGATATTCCGATTTGGCTGCTGGGCTCGAGCGATTTTAGCGCCTTGCTCGCTGCACAGCTGGGTCTGCCATTTGCTTTTGCAGGACATTTCTCGCCTAATTTCACCGTTCCAGCAATGAATCTTTATCGAAGCAGCTTTAAACCATCAGCGATTCTCGATAAGCCAAAAGGAATGGTAGCGGTCAATGTCATTGCGGCAGATACGGATGAAGAGGCTGAATATCTAGCAACATCGATGCAGCAGCTGTTCTTATCCTTTATTCGCAACACGCGCGGAGCTTTGCCTGCACCTGTTCGCAATATGGATGACGTCTGGACAGCGCAGGAGAAGATCGCTTTGATGCAGCAATTAGGCTCTTCCATTGTTGGCGGACCGGAGACTGTACGCACGAAGCTGAAGCAATATATTGAGGCGACGAAGGCGGATGAGATTATGGTCGCCGCACATATTTATGATCACCAAGCTAGATTGCGCTCATATGAAATCATTGCGGGTCTGTAATAAACCGAATTTGCTAATAAAATAGAAGCAGAATAGAAAAGAGTGAAGACTTAATAACCAAGTCTTCACTCTTTTTTGCTTTAAATGGGCTGATTTACTCGATAGGCGGATAGTGCCCTTTGCGCAGCTTATTAATGGAATAACCAAAGTCCATTTGAAGATGAGGATAGTCAGGGAAGTTTTTCCAATCCCCACCCCAAGAAAAGCCAAGGCGCTTGGCGATTTCAACAACTTCCATCCAGTCGGACCGCCCATTTTTATTGCCGTCATACTCCATGTCCCATATGACCTCGCCTTTTTTCGTTCGCAGGGCAAAATCGATAGCAAGGCCGTAATTGTGATAGGAGTGTCCGCCTTGAACTTGCGTAACGACTTTACCCTCCGTTGTGCGTCCTTTTGCATAAATCGCGTTTTGCTCCTCGCTTGAACGGAAGCCGTCTGTGACGAGAATGGTGATGCCGGCCTTGCTCGTTTCGGCAATCAGCTCGGTCTGTTTAATGAATACGATCGGATGCAGTGCCGTTACAGGTGGAGCTTCAATAGGATCATTGTTCGGCAAGTATGGATCAAAGGAAAGAATAACTTTCCATAATAGAGCAGCGGTTAGCGCTAAAATAATAAACAGCAGAAATCGATTTCGCTTGCGCTTACTTCTTGCTGCCAGGCTCAGCTGAGCCGGTAATGTAGGATGAGAAACATGATTTCGCTCCAGCATGCTGAATCTCCTTACGTATTATATCCGCTTATTTTATCATATTGTTTATTTTGACACCCTAGTCTGTGGTAGGGGATTAGGCTTAATTACTATTGATTATGCTTTCTACCAATATTTTAGTAATGAGTTATAGAGTAGATTTTGTTATGCTTCGAGGATTGATCGCATGAGGAGGGTCTTTCGTGAAGCATACTTATACTAGATTTGCTCTAGCAGCATTTACTTTACTATATATCATAACACTTGTTGCTCATCCCATTGCGGCTCAAAGCACGCTGCCTTTTGATGATATTTCAAGCAGCTATGCCAAACAGGAAATAATCGATTTGTATAATAAAAAGATTATAACGGGCACATCGGAGCGAAGCTTCTCGCCAAAGCAATCGATCTCGAGAGCGGAGTTTGTTACTGTGCTTGATCGGCTGCTTGGGCTTGAGCCTGTACCGACGCCAGTATCGCCATATACTGACGTACCTATGAAGGCTTGGTATTACGGATGGATTCAGGCTGCTGTGCAGCTTGGCTTAGCAGATGGCGTCAGCGCCTCTTTGTTTGCACCTGCGAAGGCAGTTACAAGGCAGGAAGCAGCCGTATTATTAACGAGAGCATTGAAGAAGCTGGATCATAAATCGGAAGTAAAGCTAAGCTTTGGCGATGACAGCCGCATTGCTGTTTGGGCAAGTTCTTCTGTAGCGGCGATGAACGCTCTTGGCCTTATGAAAGGTGACGATAAGGGGAATTTCCGTCCAGGCGATCCGATAAGCAGACAAGAAACCGCAGTAATGATTCATCGGGTTCTGCAAAATGTGAACTGGGCAGGTGAGCTTGCAGCAAAGCCCAAGGAAACGATAAAGCTAGGTTGGCAGTATGGCCAGACGACGCAGCAGTATGAACAAACGGTTTTGAATTCTAATGTAAACACCTTGTCTCCGCGTTGGTATTTTACAGGGGAAGCGGGAGAAATATCGGATAACACGGATCCGTCTCTTGTGACTTGGGCGAAACAGCATAATAAAAAGGTATGGGCAATGGTCGGCAACCGCTCGGATCAAGCGGCTACTCATAAGCTGCTATCTAGTTCCACACTACGCACCAAAGCAATTTCTCAGCTTGCAGAGTACGTGACAAAGTATAAGCTGGACGGACTCAATATTGATTTTGAAAATGTTGCGCCTCAGGATCGAGCAGCTTTGACCGCCTTCATTACGGAGTTGTCCAAAAAAATGAAGCTCTTGAACGTTACACTGTCGCTTGACGTATCTCCCGACCGGGGAACGGATTGGACAGACGCTTTTGATTTTGCCGCACTTGGAAAATTGGCCGATTATATCGTATTGATGGGCTATGATGAGCACTGGGGAGACGGCTCGGAAGCGGGCTCCAACGCCTCTATAGGTTTTGATGAAGCGGCTGTGAATAAGCTTCTTAAATTGGTGCCAAGCCAAAAGGTAATATTGGGCGTGCCTTTCTATAACCGTGATTGGGATTTAAAGAAGGACGGCAGCGTTGAGTCCTCCGCATTTATTTCATTAGGCGAGCAGAATGCGCTCATTAGTAAATATGGAATCAGGCCTTTATGGGACGCCAAAATCGGGCAGTACACAGCTGCATATATGAAGAACGGTATACAGCATAAAATATGGGTAGAGGACGGGCGTTCGTTAACCGAAAAGTATAAGCTGGCTGTAAAAAGCAAGCTTGCTGGACTAGCTTACTGGTACGTAGGTGGCGAAAGTCCGGATATATGGATAAGTCTAAAAAATGCGGATCGATTTTTGGGTTATTCCTTCTCCTAATAGTTATTTACCAAAACCGCTGAATTGATTCGCAAAAGCAAATGACATGGGCACCCCTCTAATCAAGAGGGGTGCCTTTTTTTAAAGGCTGCAGCTAACCTATGAGATGAGGCATTATATGTTATGAATATGATGTAAAGCAACGAAAACTAGATTCGTATTTTCCGAACTAGCTATTGCGTGGTGAAAATGTGTAAAATATGTAAGGCATAGCGGTAATTATTGGTTTTAAGTAGATGAAATGAAGCCGCTAAGATGAGAGGGAGAGGGTCTATTCGTGAAAAAGTTTGCAGCATTATTTCTATCATTAGCTCTACTATTTTCTTTCGTAACGAACATCCAAGCAGAGGCTAAGCCTATTTCAGTTTGGATAGACGGCGAGCAGGTACAGCTTGGTGAGAATCAACCTACGATGGAAAAGGGAACGATTCTTGTTCCGGCGAAGACGGTTCTTCAAAAGCTTGATTTCCAAGTAACCTGGGATCAGAAAAATAAAGTCATTTCAGGGAAGAAGCAAGGACTAACCCTTTTATTCCAAATCGACAACTTAGGGGCAATGGCTAACGAGACGGAAATTGGATTGCTTGCTGCGCCTAAGATCGTTAAAGGAACTGTTTATATTCCTTTGCGTACGGTAAGTGAAGCAGCAGGTTATGAAATTACTTGGAATAAAGAGCAGCGCTCTGTTTCTCTTAAGGAGAATGAGCCAAGTAAAGGTTTCCTTTGGAAAGTAGAAAAGGACGGCAGCACCGTATATTTGCTGGGGTCGATACATATTGCGAACAAAGCGATGTACCCTTTGCGCTCTGAAATTCAAAAAGCTTATGATGCATCCGACTATTTGGTTGTAGAGGCTGATATTTCGAAGATGAATGATGAGAAGGTGCAAAAGCAAGTGCTTGATTTAAGCGTATTGAAGGATAATACAACGCTTAAAGATCATATCTCAGCTGATTCTTACAAGAAGCTTGGCGAGATTTTGAAGGAGAACGGCTTACCGGAAAATACGCTGGATACCTATAAGCCTTGGAGCGTTTCGTCTACTGTGGATTATCTTAGCTCAGCAAAAGAAGGTTATGATTCAGGCATAGGGATTGATGCCCATTTCTTGCAGCAGTCGCTGGAGAACAAGAAGCCAATTCTAGAGCTGGAATCGATCGAATACCAGCTTAATATGTTCAATAATTTTTCAGACAAACTGCAAGAAGAAATGCTGAAAGGTTCTATTGAGAACTATTTTGCAGAAGTATCAGGGATTGAAGATCTTACGAAAATGTGGGTTACCGGAAATGAAGAGCAGCTGCTCGAGCTGACGAAATCAGCTTCGTCGAATGCGGAGCTTAATAAAGCGCTGCTTACTGACCGCAATGCTCCAATGGTTGAGAAAATAACGGGTTACTTGAATGACACGACAAAAAAATCATATTTCGTAGTCGTTGGAGCTGCACATATGCTCGGCGAGAACGGTATCGTTCCACTGCTGGAGAAGAAAGGTTTTACTGTAGTTCGTCAATAGCAGCATGAAAGAGACAAGGCAATCACGCAGTGAGCGTGATTGCCTTCTTTTTGTTCTTTGTGTGATCAGCCGATATGCTGCTGCTGTTTAAGCTTAAGCTCAACAAGCAGCGCGTGCAGCTGTTCTGTCGCTAGGCCATGCAGTACGAGTCGAAAGCCTGCTTTAAGCGTCGTGAGCGGCACCATGGGATGTTTGTTGTTTATAAGCGCCAGTCGGTCGTTGCTGCCGATAATTTTGGAAGCAAGGATGCCAATCGTTTCATCCAGCTGAAGGGAGTTCGTCRCACGCCAGAAGTCATTATCGGTTAGAAACATTTGATAGACAGGGGTGAAGCATTCAATGGCGGTCGTCAAATCCATAAAATTGGTCCAGCGATTAGGCATTTGCTCAATAGGCAGAGGTTCCGATGTGATGGCGTTAAAGTTAAGCCGGTCCTGCTTTGTAACCTCAATTCCTTTGTGACGCATCTCGCGATTAAGATTGATGACGAAGTTGTATAAATTGAGATCGTGAATGAGAAAAAGATCATCTTTTACCGGCTCCAGATTGGTTGGTTTGAGCGGGTTCATCTCGATCTGAACGTCAGGCACATTATCACGAATGAAGCCAAGCACCTCAGAGCCAAGATAGAAGTGGCGCAAAATCATATAATTAGCATCTGGGCTTACGAAGGTTTTCATTCCGAAATGCAGGACGCGGTGCAGCAGCCGGGATGAGGTGAGTGCTTTAGGTACGATTATTTTGTAAACCTGAAGAACAATAATCATTAATCTCGCAAAAGGACGCAGTACGGGCAGCAGAAACTGCCGTGATCTGCTAGAGCAATCCTTGAGGTAAGCAGCCTTGGCCTCCTCATTGAAAGGAATGCTCTGATCCATAAAGATGGCTAGAAACGGATTGGGATCGTTTTTGTCATGCGGCATTTGATGAAAATAATCAGTTTTGCTCATACATTGCCCAGCTCCTCTAATTGCAGCAAGTATAAACGCGCCGTCGTTTTAGCTGTTTTCACTATTCGTCCTGCAATCTCCGCAGTAAGCATCGGATGCTGGACGACTGCCTCGAGCCTCTCGAAGTGCTTCTCATCAGAGTCGCTATGATAAAGCAGAAACGACACTTCTTCATCGCTAAGCCCAAGCTGATCGCGAATCATTTCGCCCCAGTAGCGCGCCATACGGCATCCAAGTCCCTCTATAATCCACATAGCGCCAATGAGATCAACGGGATTCTCGCGGCTAGCACGCTGGAACAAATAAGCCGACAATGCTTCACTGCCAATATTTTTTTCGCCTGATTGTATGTGTGCTAGGTCCCCGCCGATGGCGACGTAGTTGCGTTCTAGAATTTGAAAGTCACGATGCTCGTCACGCGCATGGGCAATGAACGTCGAACGAAGATCGATATGCTCAATCGCGATATACGAGGCGGCACGAGCAATCCACTGCGAACCGTCAATGACCTGTTGGCGGATGTTTTCCATTAGCAGCTTGTAGTCATGAAGGGTAAATTTGTTGTTGTACAGCTTATGAATAACCGGGACATGAGCCAGCTTTTGCTCAAAATCAATCCAAACCTGTACGAGCTGCCTAACGAGCTGCGCTTGAACGTGGTCTGCTTCGTTATATTCGAGATGAGGTGCCTCAGGCTGCCTCTCTTCAAACAACGGATCTGCGATATGTCGCACATCAGCTGTGTCGCCAACAACCGTCAACAGCATATAGGAGGTTTGGAATCGGCCGCTTTCCGGCACCATGCATAACACCTGCTCACCTGGCTTCAAATGGCCTTCGTTAAGCAGCTCCTCCAGCATGATGTAGATTGAAGCAGCACCGGTGTTGCCCTTCGTATATAAATTCGTAAACCATTTCTCCTCAGGAATGGTGAGTCCGCCAAGCTGCAGCAGCTTAAATATTTCGTCGCGGAAAAAATGAGATGAATAGTGGCATACCATCCAATCGATAGCGCTCGGTTCGATTTTGCCCTCATCTACCAGCTCGAAAAATCGATTAACCCCGACCTTAGGCATTTCATTAACGAGCCGAATATCTTGTTTGAGATTAAGAGCCCCGTCGTCAGCAGCTTCATGAATGGTGGCATAGTCAAGCCAGCTTTGCTGCTCGGCATTATCCTTGTTGGTTCCTGCATACATGCAGACATCGTATAGAGTAGCGTAGGATTTGTTGTCGATCCATTCGATGCGCAGGGATAAACCGCTGGCGGCAGGTTGATGCTGAAGAACCGCTGCACCTGCTCCATCGGACAGCATAAACCGAAGAAAGTCAGTGTCGAAAGGAATGGGATGATCGGCGACACCCTTTTGCGCTTCGAACCTCGTATTTTTGAACACGCGGCTCGGAAATTCACTGGCGCAGGAAATGGCGGTTTGCTGCTCTCCTGACTGCACATGCAGGAATGCGTTTTTCATCGCCTGCATACCGCTGGCGCAAACGCCGTGATGTGTCGCAACCTCCATGACAGGCAGCTTCGTTTCGGCATGCACCATACTTGCGAAGCCGGGAACAAGCAAATCACCTTGGGTCGTACCGACAGCGAGAAATGCGATTTGATCGCTCAGTGCCGCATGGTTGCGGGAGAGCGCATCTTGTATCGCAAGTCCTGCCATTTCTGCATTTGAATATAGGCTCTCTTGTTCTTTGTTTATCGCATAATGCCGAAAGCGTATTTTGTTTTGATCAAGAATGYGCCGCATCGACTTGGAGCTTTTACCGTTTATTTTGCCGAGATAATCCTCGATTTCATCATTACCGATAGGGGAGCCGGGAAGAAATTTACCAATGCTGGTTATATAGACGGGATTCATCAAGCACCTCCAAATAAGAAATATTTATAAGTCTTATGATCGGTTATGCAGCGTTTCAAGCCTAGTACTAACTTTATTTGGTACCGCAATTAAAGTAGGGCTTGAATATATGCATGATCGTCTTATATAATAAACGCATATCAAAACTGATGACTGACGGAGGTAACCCAGCCGATGAAGTAAGTACACGATTCCTGTAAACAACTTGTTTAAGTACAAGCGGCGTTCTCATAGCGAGAACCGGTCAGGGATACGTGCGTCGATTTGGGGACTTATGGATAGTCAATCAGCAGCGATAGATACGAGATGTTTACCCGCTAACTAGCGGTGTGACTCATCGTTATTTTCGTTTACCTGATATTCCCCTGCGTATTCGACCGTGTGCCGCTGGCCACGGTTTTTTATTATGTTTTTTTGAAATGGGGAATGTTCAATGATGCTATTAAAAGTTAAACATGTGAACAAGGAATGGGACGGCAATATCCTGTTCGAGAATATAAATTTTGAAGTCAGAGAAGGCGAAAGGCTGGCTCTGTTTGGACGAAATGGCGTGGGCAAAACGACGCTGCTGCAAGGACTGACTGGCAGAATCTCATTCGATGACGGTGAGGTGCAGCGGCTGCTTCCTCTTGCAGAGTGGGGCTGGCTCGACCAGCAGGCACAGATGAATTCCTCACTCACGCTGCTTGAATTCGTGCATGCAGGCACAGAAGAATTGTTCCGATTAAAACGGTCGATGGTGGAGTTAACAAGGCGAATGCAAGAGGATGCAAATGAGTCGCTGTTAAGCGAGTACAGTGAACTGTACGAACGTTATGCGCAGCTTGATGGCTATAGCTGGGAGATGAAGGTGGAGAGATGCTTAACGCAGTTAAGCTTTGATCCCTCGCTGTGGCACTTATCATTTTCGCAGCTAAGCGGAGGTCAAAAGACGAAAGCACAATTAGCCGCGCTGATGGTAAGAGAGCCGAAGCTAGTTGTGCTGGATGAGCCGACGAATCACTTGGATTCTTCGGCTCTGGATTGGCTGGAAAAATGGGTGCAGGATTACCCGGGAACGGTTATTTATGTGTCGCATGATCGTACGTTTATCGACCGGACAGCAACGACTGTTCTTGAGTTTGAGCGAGATGGGTGCCGGCGCTATTCGGGCGGATATACGCAGTATAAGACGCAGAAAGAGCTGGAGCTAAGGACGCAGGAGGCGCTGCATAAGAAGCAGGAGCTGGAGCGTGAGAAGCTGCTTGAGAGCATACGCATGTATGCCGAATGGTTTCAGCAGGCGCATAAGGCGGCGGGTCAAAATGATTTTCTTAGATCAAAATCTAAGAAAAACGTGTCGCGTCTGCATGCGAAGGAGTCTGCGCTTGAGCGGTTGAACAAGGATAAGGTGCAGAAGCCGCGCGAGGACTCACAGCTGAAGATGCAGCTGGAGTCCGACGGTTTTGCAGCGGCTACGCTGCTTCGGATGGAGGACGTTAGTTTTGCCTATGAGGGGCATAGGAGTGTTATAAGCAGGTTAAACCTCACCTTAGGTAGAGGTGATCGATTAGCTGTGCTTGGTCCGAATGGTGTAGGCAAGTCGACATTGTTAAAGCTTGCGACAGGGAGCTTGCTGCCTAGCTTGGGCAAGGTTAGCATTCATCCGCAGGTGAAAATCGGATATTTTGAGCAGGAGCTTGATAAGCTCGACAATGAGATGACCATCCTTGACAGCTTATTGCTGCTGCCAGAGATGACGCAGTCGCATGCAAGGACGATTTTGGGCTGCTTCCTGTTTACGAAGGAGGACGTATTTAAGCGAATCGGGGACTTAAGCATGGGTGAGCGATGCCGAGTAGCATTCTTGAAGCTTTATTTTGGCAAAGCGAATCTGCTCGTGCTTGATGAACCGACGAACTATTTGGATATTAGCACGCGAGAGCAGGTCGAACAGGCGCTTCAGCATTATCCGGGTGCCGTTCTGCTTGTCACGCATGATCGCTATTTAATTCGCCAAGCCGCTAATCGACTGCTCGTACTCGATGGAAAAAGTGAACCGAGCTTGTTCCACGGATCGTATGAGGAGTATGTATCTAAGGATCGAAGCCGGCTGCTTTCAGCGGATGAACAGGTAAGCCAAAACGAGCGGGAGATGCTGCAGCTGCGTTTAACGCAGCTTATGAGCTGCGCTGAGCCGGAAGATCCAGCGGAGCAGAAGCAATTGATGAATGAAATTCGCCAGCTGCGCGCGCAAATAAATAGCTGATGGGTAAGCTGGAGGAAGGTGGATTTACAACATGGTTAGGAGAAACATGGCGTTTATAGTCTTAGCGATGCTCATGCTGGCTGGATGTGCTGGTCAGGAGCAGGATAAAGTGCCGAAGCAAACTTCAGCTTCAGATGAACCCTATGACTATACGATTAATGAGACGGAGGATGTTATTGCAAAGTCCGGTGAAGTAACGAATAGCGAGAGATTAGATGCTTTTGTGAGCGGAGCTATAGATCAGGTGCGAGTTGTACGTTTTATAACGGAAGGAAACCCGATTTTTTATAATCTTGCGTGGGCGGAGGATCAGATCGAGGTGCGTTACGATACATCACAGGATCAGTATGGATCATCAAGCGTAAAAACCTATTCATGTGACGGTTTGAAAAAAGAAGAAACGGGACGCGCTTACGCCTATAAGCTAAGTGGCTGTGGCGCAGCCAATAAGCCGATAGATTTGTTGGACGTTCCGATTTAGGCAGTAGATATAAGGGAGGGGCTCTCCTTAAAGCAATCTCTGAATATACAGCCCCCACTTTTCACGTAATATTCTGAAAAAAAGAACCTTCAAATTCACTTTCATAGTGGTTTTGAAGGTTCTTTTGCAAATAATATGGGATTATCTTACTCAGATTTACCCTTTTAGGATATCCCCTTTTTTTGTTGCTTTGAAATAGTGAAGAGTAGTATGACTGGAATTTGAAAGCTAGAAATGCAATATATGGTTTACATCTATATGGATATAAATTACAGTATTTACAAAGTGAATGATGGAAGATGTTGTGAATACGAATGGGTGAACATGCAAATGTGAAATTAAAGCTGGTAAGAGTGGAGAACGATATGTCATAGGAGCAGCTGGCTGACGCGTTTGGAGCTACTAGGTAGACGGTCGGACACAATGAAGCTGGCAATTACAATCCGAGTATTCTTCTTTGTATCGCTATTTGCAAGACACTCGGCAAAACGTTAAACGATCTATTTTGGGAGGCATCTTGATGAAGGTTTAGAGGCTCGTAGATGAACGGATCACGTCAGAGGTGCAGAAGTAGGGGCATCACGCGTTCGGCATTTTAGCTAACGAACTACAGTGGCCTTATTTGCTGTATAGCGTTCTGTTTTTGAATCTAACGAACACAGCGAGCCTTATTTCTTGTAATTTCGATCGTTTGGTCTCCATTAAGGGCAGATAACGACTCCTGAGTTCGTTAGATATTAATATAGCCCTGAAATTCAAGAATAACGACACCTGAGTTCGTTAGGATAAAGCATGAAACACAGATGGCTGAGGTAAGCCACTATGCTAGAATGCTTTTGGACTAAAATATTGAAACATTTTTAGTAGAGATTGATAATTGAGTGTTGAGTGAATAAAAAAATTCACAATTAACGGAAGTATCTATAACGTTAATGATTCAACCATTACTCGGAGGTGAGTACGATCTTAAAGAAGAAAAAGGCAATATTTATCGTTGTAGCTATTGTAGTTGTTTTTACATGGATTCTTACCTTTCTATCTCCCGAGTGGACGATCCGCAGACATATACTAATGAGCTTGCAGCCTATCAATAGCTTGAAAGCGGATATTTCCACAACGGGCAGAGTCGATGAAAAGTACGGTCATTTATACAATGTGAACGGGTATATGCATTACCCTACGGGAGATGAGCTGGGAGCCGTTTATTTGAAGAAGCTGGGGCCGTTATGGTATGTAGCGAGTGTAGGGACGGGTCCGTGAGGAAGAGGAAAGGGGTTGTCCCATAAGCAATGACATCTGCTTATGGGACAACCCCTATTTTTAAAAGCACTGCAACCAACGTACGAGGCAATTGAAGCGGGGGGATTATCGATTCACATCGACTTGAAGATTATGTTTTTTGAAAATGTGAATCATGGCGGTTTTGGCTTCCTCTTCATCTGGTCCATGTATTTCAAGGTGGTAGGCATGGGTTTGGTACAAGATGATGCTAAGTCCAAGGATGCTTTTGACATCGATAAATTTGGAATCACTGGTGCGGAGAACGATGCTTGATTTAAAATCGGCCGCCATTTGATTAATATCAACGATAGCTCTGATTCCAGCTGTCATTGGATAACCTCCGTTCCACTTTTCTTGTTTATCTGTACTCCCGCGGTATTCTGCGTGCTACGCCTGTCTTGATCGCTGCTCTAATGACGAGATCGCGAATGGCTTTCACAACGGCCTGATTGAAAACGCTCGGAATAATGTAGTGCTTGCTTCGTTCTTCATCCGAGATTGCGGATGCGATCGCCTCTGATGCCGCCAGCTTCATTTCCTCGTTAATCGTAGTAGCTCTGCAGTCCAGTGCCCCGCGGAAAATACCAGGGAAACACAGCACATTGTTAATCTGGTTCGGATAATCCGAACGTCCGGTGGCGATTACCCCTACAATATCCTCAACTTCCTCAGGCTTGATCTCAGGTGTTGGATTCGCCATGGCAAAGACAATAGGGTTTTCGGCCATCGCCATAACATCTTCGCGTCGCAGCAGTCCTCCAGCAGAAAGTCCAATGAATACATCAGCGCCTTGGATTACATCTCGTAAAGAGCCTTCAACGCGGTTCGGATTGGTATGCTCGGCATACCAGTTCCACATGCGGTTATCATAGTCAGTTCCAGCGGTTATCGCGCCGTTCCGATCTACACCAATGATGTTTGTAACGCCGGCGGATAAAAGAATTTTTGTGCAAGCGACGCCTGCTGCACCGATTCCGCAAACAACGACCTTAATGTCATGAATGGGCTTATTCACTATTTTTAATGCATTGATTAGCGCCGCATACAATACAACTGCTGTACCATGCTGGTCATCATGAAATACTGGAATATCGAGTTCTTCACGCAATCTTTCTTCAATCTCAAAGCACCTCGGCGATGAAATATCTTCAAGGTTAATTCCGCCGAAGCCGGGAGCAATCGCCTTAATAGTTGCGATAATTTGCTCGGTATCTTGCGTATCAAGGCAGATAGGGAAGGAGTCAACGTCTGCCAGTTGCTTGAATAGCATAGATTTTCCTTCCATAACAGGCATAGCTGCATAGGGGCCAATATTGCCAAGCCCTAAGACAGCGCTGCCGTCCGAAATGACAGCAACCGTATTTCTCTTAATCGTTAACGTAAATGCTTTTCTTTGTTCTTCATGAATGGCTAAGCAGACGCGAGCAACATCGGGCGTATAAACACGAGAGAGATCGTCGCGGTTCTGAATAGGCGATTTCAGTTTAGTTTCGATTTTACCGCCAAGATGCAGCAGAAATGTTCTATCCGAAATATTCACTAGCTTGACTCCGTGCAAGTTCTTAATCATTTCGGTAATAATGTTAATATCGACTGTATCCGTGACGGTAATGGTAATATCTCTTATCGTCATATGCTGACTGGTCTGAATGACGTCAATGGCCACGATATCTCCACCGGCTTCGAAAATAGAGGATGCAACCTGTCCGAAATGTACCTCTTTCGTATTCATTTCGAGACGCAGTATTACACTTTTCCCACCTAGTTTATTGTTATCCATGGCTACCCCCATCAAATCTGTATTTTTTATCGTTCGTGATTAACCTTCTTCGTTAATGACAACCTCTTTCCCTCTCTTCTTTAGCAAAATAGGTATAATTAACCAGAGAGCTGCGATAATTAAGAAAACAAGAGACATTGGTTTTTGCACGAAAATCATAAAATCTCCGTTAGATGTCGTTAAAGCTCTTCGCATATTGTTTTCAATCATTGGCCCAAGTACTAAACCAAGCACGAGAGGAGCTAGCGGATAATCATTTCGTACAAGAAAGAATCCTGCAATTCCACAGCCGAGCAGCAGCATTAAATCAAAGACTTGTGCCTGAACCGCATAAACACCAAATATAGAAATGGCAATAATGATTGGAATCAAATATTTCGGCGGCGTCTGAATGATTTTTGCAAATACCTTAACTAACGGCATATTGAGTACGAGCAAAATGAGATTTCCGATTAACATACTGGCAATTAATCCCCAAGCTACTTGAGGATGTTCCTCAAATAACAAAGGACCTGGCTGAATGTTATACATAATCAAAGCGCCCATTAATATAGCGGTTGTACCTGAGCCTGGAATACCAAGTGTAAGCAAAGGGATCATAGCCCCGCCTGATGCTGCATTATTAGCGGATTCAGGGGCAGCTACACCGGCAATGTTGCCTTTGCCAAAGGTTTCTGGATTTTTGCTCATTTTTTTCTCCAAAATATAACTGAAGAAAGAAGCTAAAGTCGCACCAGCACCCGGCAAAATACCAATAAAAAAGCCTAAAACCGAACCGCGGGCAATCGGTCCTGCACTATCCTTCAAGTCTTTTTTTGTTGGGAGGATACGTTCAATTTTTGCTGCTTTACCGGCGGTGTAGTCTCTTTCCAAAATGGTTTTGAATACTTCTCCCAATGCAAATAGACCAACTGCCACTGTTAAAAACTCAAGGCCGGAATAAAGCAACGGCATGCCGAAAGTAAACCTTGCAACACCCGATACGGTATCCATGCCGATCGTAGCGAGCAGCAGTCCGAATACGGTCATAATGAGAGCTTTCGTAATGGACTTTCCAGCCAAGCCGCTTACGGCGCATAGTCCAAGAAGCATTAAGGAGAAATAATCGGCAGGACCAAACTTTATCGCAACCTCTGATAGTGGTTCTGCTAATACGATGAGCGCGATGACAGCAAATACTCCTGCAACGAAAGAACCGATTGCAGAGATGGATAAGGCAGCACCAGCTCTACCCTGTCTAGCCATTTGATAGCCGTCTAATGTTGTCACGACAGAGGAGGATTCCCCAGGTGTATTAAGCAGAATAGAGGTCGTTGATCCTCCGTACATCGCACCGTAATAAACGCCGGCCAAAAGTATGATAGAGCTTGTGGCCGCTGCTTCAGGAGCTAATCCGCCCGTCATTGATGCAGTTACAGGTATAAGCAAGGCGACACCGCTCATGGGTCCTATACCAGGCAATACCCCTACAGCCGTACCTATCAACACGCCGATGAAAGCAAAGAGCAAGTTATGCCATTGAAAGGCGGTCGCAAAGCCGTCTGCGAGAAATTGTAGTGTATCCATTCATATGCCTCCTTTAGTTACGATAGCCATGACGGAAAACCAGGCATTGAACCTTCCAGAATGACAACAAAGATGACGTAAACGCCGACTGCAAACAATCCGGAGATCAAGATCGATTTTAGCCATTTTCCTCTTTCCAAAACTTGAAAGCTAATGAGAAGGAAGAGGAATGTCCCGATGATATAGCCGATCGTTTCTAAGAAGAAGGCGTATAAAAAAGCAGAAGCGAAAATAATGAGAAACTTCTTGTAATCAAGCTTTCCCGCTTTGCTGCTAGAGCCTTTAAACTTTAACACTTCGTAAAATAGACGTAAGCTTAAAATGACAAGCAGCGCCCCCAGACCAAAGGGAACGATATTAGGCCCGACCTTGCTGCCGTAGGATGAAGCGCTAATTAATGTGCTCTGCCACATGAATCCAACACCGAGAAGGAAAAATATAATGCTGGCGTATCGATCAAATGTTTTGTTCAAGGCCTTCACCTCCGATGAATGATGAAAGGAGAGGAGAGAGACTAGCTCTCTCCCATCCAATCACTCATGCTTATGCTTTTATCAAGCGTTTGCTCTTCGTTCAGTCATTTACTTCTGCATACCGAGCGCTGTCAACAGCTCTTGTACCGCAACTTCTTGCTCAGCAAGGAAGGCAGTGAAATCTTCGGAGTTTTTGTATTCGCTGACCCAATCGTTGGCTTTCAATTCTTTCGCCCACGCTTCGTGTTCAGAGAGAGATTTTAACGTTTTATCCCAGTAAGCGATTTGCTCTTTTGTCATGCCTTTCGGACCTAATACGCCGCGCCAGATCGTGAACTCTGCATCTATGCCCAGCTCTTTTAACGTTGGCACATCCTTGAAGTCACCTTCAATCCGTTCATCAGAAGTTACGGCCAAAATTTTGATTTTTCCTGCTTTTAAATAGCTGCCGAGGGAAGAGATGTCTGTTCCAATCGCATCAGCATTGTTGCCGAGCAGCGCAGCAATGGCTTCGCCTCCGCCATCATAGGACAAGTACTTGACTGTTTTAGGGTCAACGCCTGCTCTAAATGCGGGGAGTACGCTAATTAAATGATCCATAGAACCAGGCGCTGATCCTCCGGCAAGCGTAACTTTAGAAGGGTCTGCCTTAATGTCGTTAATTAGAGAATGAAGATCGTTGTATTTGGAATTTGCAGCAACCGCGATTGCACCGTAGTCCTTCGTTATTTGTGCGAGCGGGGTAACATCCTTGTAGCCGTAAGGGCTGTTTCCTTCTTTTTTGAGATTGTTAATAAGAATAGGCGGGGAGCTGACAAACAGCTTGTATGGGTCATTCTTGTCTTTGGTTACATATTCGGCTAAAAATACAGTGCCGCCGCCGCCGGGCTTGTTCTCAACAGTCATCGTGTGATCAACGAGCTTTGTTTCACCTAGCACTTTGGTCAAGGACCTTGCTGTCTTATCCCATCCGCCGCCAGCTCCCGATGGGGCTGTCACAATAAAAGGTTTCTCAGGATAATTAGCCGATCCGCCTTTTGATGCTGTTCCGCCGCAGGCCGTCAAACTAACAGCAACAAAAGCAGCAGCTACTATAGTTTTCCAATTTTTTGTTTGGTATCCCATACGAATAATCCCCCTTTAGTTTCATTCAAGTAAACGTATGAATGATTACTGTAAGCGCTTACTTGTTTGATATGCTTCATACTACCATCGCGAATTGGGGTTGAATACAATAACCACATAAGTTGAAAAGTAGTCATACTGTTTATTTTGTTCATAAAATTTACGGCCATTATCGACTCAAGGGACTATGTTCAGGGAAGCATGTAGAATACAATAAAATCAGCGTCCCGCGGATGAGAAGTTTTTGCATGGAGGTAATTGAATGCGATTACAAACGAGATTGATTTTGTTAATTGGAACTTTGCTATTTATTATTATCATTGCACTTACCTTCAGCTTTGAGAGAATACTAGTGACGACGCTGCAGAAAAATGTAGGTGCATCAGCTCTGAAAATTGCGAAGACAGTAGCGTTGATGGACGTCATTAGACATGCCTTTGAAGAGGAGAATCCTTCAGCCATCATTCAACCCATCGTTGAGAAAATTAGAATGGAAACAGACGCTGAGTACATCGTCATTGGGAATAAAGAGGGAATTCGATATGCGCATCCGCTGCCGGACCGAATCGGGAAAGAAATGGTCGGCGGTGACAATGGGCCTGTGCTGAATGGAGAATCGATCATTTCAGAGGCCGTTGGTTCGATGGGCCCCTCCTTGCGGGGAAAAACTCCCATTTATAATGATCAGAATGAAGTTATAGGCATTGTATCAGTGGGTATTTTATTAAAAGACATTGAACAATCGGCAGTGACTTACCGTAATGCGATGATTATTTTTGCAGCCATTGCGCTGATGGTTGGATCTGGCGGAGCCATTGTTATTGCTAATAGCGTGAAACGATCGATCCACGGTCTAGAGCCTGAGGAAATCGGCTTGTTGTATCAGGAGAAGAGAGCTATTTTGGAAACGATCCATGAAGGCATAATTGCCGTTGATACAGAGGGAACGATTACCCTTGTCAATCAAACGGCTTTGAAGCTGATCGATCCGCTCGAGCAAATGGAGATTACGGGGCAGCATGTGCGGGATGTCATTCCAGAATCGCGGCTAATGGAGGTTATTAAATCAGGGCAATCGGAAATCGATCAAGAAATGACCATTAACGAAAGCAGTGTAGTCGTCAATCGCTTGCCGATATTTGATCATCAGCACCGGGTCGTAGGGGCGGTTTCCAGCTTTCGCAACAAATCCGAGCTGCTTCGATTAACGGAGGAGCTGACGCAGGTGAAGCGATATACCGAGGCATTGCGTTCACAAACGCATGAATACTCCAATAAGCTGTATACGATTTATGGGCTAATCCAGCTGGAGTCGTATCAAGAAGCGATGGATATTATTACACATGAAACCGATGTTCATCAAAATCTGATCCATTTCCTCTTGCAGGAAATTCCCGATCCTATTATTGGCGGCATACTAATTGGCAAGTTCAATCGTGCGAATGAGCTTAAGGTGAAGCTTGAGATTGATTCCAAGAGCACCTTCAAAACGATCCCCGATGATCTAAACCGCAATCACCTGGTAACGATTATCGGCAATTTAATTGACAATGCGCTGGATGCTGTTCTTGAGAAAAATGTTGAGAATCGAACCGTGAAGGTGTTTCTGTCCGACGTAGGCAAAGCTATTACGATCATTATCGAAGATAATGGGAGCGGCATTAAGGAGGATGTCGCAGAGCGGCTGTTTGAGCTCGGTTTCTCCACGAAAAATGAGGATCATCGGGGTTATGGGCTAGTAATTGTTACGCAGGCGATACAACAGTTAAGGGGTCATATCCGTTTTGAATCGCGTCCGCAGGAAGGGACGATCTTTACCGTTGTGATTCCAAAAGAAAAGGGGAAAGATATATGATACGAGTGGTCATAATCGAGGACGACCTTCGAATTGCACAAATCAATCGACGCTTTCTAGAGAAGATAGAGGGCTTCGAAGTCGTTGGAATTGCAACAGATAAGCAGCTGGCGCATGAGCATTTAGATATTTTGGCTCCGGATTTAGTGCTGCTTGATTTATATTTTCCCGATATGAGCGGACTTGACCTGCTTCACTACATACAGAAAAACAACCCGTTAACAGATGTCATTATTATTACGGCCGCCAAGGAATTTGAAACGGTTCGTGAAGCCATTCGCGGCGGGGTATATGATTTTATGATCAAGCCGGTTGTATTTGAACGTTTTCAAGAGAAGCTGAAGTCTTATCAAAAATATCATAATCAAATGGCACTGCTCGGCGGCTCAAATAAACAAGTGGATCAAGAGGGGATTGATCAGCTGCTGTGGGGGGTAAATGATCGTACGGATAAGGATTCTTATTTGCCAAAAGGCATCGATAAGATAACGAATGAGAAAATACTCTCCTTCATTCAGGCAGGTCCTGAAGTATTAACGGCGGAGGAGCTTGGGAAAAAGGCTGGTTTCAGCCGTACGACCGCTCGGCGTTACTTGGAGTATTATGTGGCCAAGGGTGAATTAATAGCTGATATTTCTTATGGAACCGTTGGAAGGCCGGAGCGGGTTTACAAAAGAAAAGAGCAAATATGAGGCTGCCATACTTAGTTTTTCGAGAGGACAATGGATAATAAAAATAGCCCATTAATGAGGAGCAGCGCACCAAAGATAAGGCCGGTTTTATTCTTTTTTATAAATTCCATTCGAACACCTCGCCACTTTTTTTTACTACATATAATTATCTCGTTTTTGGGCTCATTTTTCCACCTTTTTTTTGGTAAAAATGAAGCGAATATTAAGTTTGTGACAGAAAAAATGCGTGCTTTTGYGCCTAAGCCTATGTTTATTCCGCTTTAAGGTTCACTATTTGTAGAAATTTGTATTTGGAGCAGCAATTGTTATAAAATTGATTGGGAGAGGCGATAAGGAACTGCCTGCTGCCAATGCACTTTTTTCTATGTAAAATTGCCGTAAAGAAGAGGTAATATTCAGGTTTTGTAGAATAATGTATGGATCATACATTTTTTTTGGAACTTGCATGTCGAATAGGCGTATTGTTGGTTAGTAGGTTCAGAATCGCTGTATTTGGATATTTTTTTAGTAGTGAACCTTATGGAAAGGGGGTGCAAATACAATGGCTATCTCTCTCGTAAAAGGTCAAAAGGTAGATTTAACGAAAGGCAATGCTGGTCTCAGCAAAGTTATCGTTGGTTTAGGCTGGGACCCGGCTCAAACTAAAGGCGGTTTTTTCGGAATGAAAAAAGCGGCTAACGTTGACTGTGACGCATCGGCATTATTGCTTGATGAAAACGGTAAGCTAAGTGGCGAGAAAAATCTCGTTTGTTTCTACAACAAGCAAAGCGGATGCAGCTCGGTCGTTCATACGGGTGATAATATTACTGGTGAGGGCGATGGCGATGATGAGCAAATCATCGTGCAGCTTGATCGTGTTCCTGCTAATATTCACAAAATCCTTTGCGTAGTTAACATTTACGAATGTGAATCCAGACGACAAGATTTTGGTATGATCAAATCTGCCTTTATTCGTATCGTCAATCCTGCGAACAATCAAGAACTGATTCGCTTTAACTTGACGGATGATTACTCAGGCAAAACGGCTCTAGTCGTAGGTGAGCTTTACAGACACAATGGTGAATGGAAGTTTAATGCAATTGGGGAAGGCACTCATGCTGCCCATGTTGATATCCTTGCACGTCAATACCAATAAATTTATGTGAGAAAASAGGGCTTTTAAAATGGCAATCAGCTTATCCAAAGGACAAAAAATCGATCTCACGAAAACAAACCCAGGTCTTACAAAGATTACAGTAGGTCTAGGCTGGGATACTAATAAATATGACGGCGGAAAAGACTTTGACCTTGATGCTTCTGTATTTTGCTTGAATGCACAAGGCAAAGCAGGTTCTGAATCTGATTTCATTTTCTACAATAACCCAAAAAACACAAACGGTTCAGTTGTTCACACAGGTGACAACCGCACAGGCGCAGGCGATGGCGATGATGAGCAAGTAAATGTTGATCTTTCTGCCGTTCCAGCTGAAACAGACAAAATCGCATTTTGCATCACGATTCATGATGGCGCAGAACGCAGCCAAAACTTTGGACAAGTATCCAACGCATTCGTTCGTATCGTGGACGAGCAAAGCGGCACAGAACTTATCCGTTATGATCTTGGAGAAGATTTCTCTGTAGAAACAGCAGTAATCGTTGGTGAACTATATCGTCATTCCGGAGAGTGGAAATTCAGCGCAATCGGAAGCGGCTTCCAAGACGGCCTAGGCGGTCTTGCTCGCAATTTTGGTCTTTCTGCTAGCTAGTCATACTTATCTACCCGTAAAGGGTCGCCAGTGGCGGCCCTTTTTTAAAATATAAGAATTAATAAGTAAGTGAACAGCGGAAAGTCGCAGCAGATATCAAAACGGTCTAGTAGGCCTTTGCACTGACTTTGGCGTTCAAACCTAGTCAATTCAAGGAGGAATAGAACGATGTCTATAAATCTTTCCAAAGGTCAACGCATTGATCTTACAAAAACAAACCCAGGCCTTACGAAGGTTGTTCTCGGTCTAGGCTGGGATACGAACAAATATTCAGGCGGCGGAGAAATTGACCTTGATGCAAGCGCGTTTTTGCTTCATCAGGATGGCAAAGCCAAGGACGAGAAGGACTTTGTATTCTACAATGCGCTGATTGCTTATAACGGCGCTGTTGAGCATACAGGCGATAATCGTACCGGTGAGGGTGAAGGTGACGACGAGCAAATCAAAATTGATTTCCAAAAAGTCCCTCCGCACATTCAGCGAATTGGAATTAGCGTTACGATTCATGATGCCGAGTCCAGGCTGCAAAACTTTGGTCAAGTATCCAATGCCTTTGTTCGTCTAGTAGACGAGTCTTCTGGAAGAGAAGTGCTGCGCTATGATCTAGGAGAAGATTTCTCCGTTGAAACAGCGATTGTCTTCTGCGAGCTGTACCGACATGATGCCGATTGGAAGTTCCAAGCGGTAGGTTCAGGTTTCTCGGGCGGACTAGCAGCGCTTTGTCGTAATTACGGGCTTACGGTTTAATTCATCTGGCGTATAGGGTGGCAGTTTGAGGGTTTGTCACCCTATTCTATTATTACCGAAGGGCGGTTTAAGCATGGAGCTGGCATTAATGAAAGGTCAAAAAGCGGATATTACCAAAAATAATCCTTCCATAAAAAACCTTCTAGTTGGCATGGGATGGAACACTGCAGCAGGTGTAGATGTCGATTTTTCGGCTTTTCTATTACGAGCGAATGGAAAAACAGCTGGAGACCAAGATTTGATTTTTTACAGCAATCCTAAGGATGTCAGCGGTTCTATTCAACTGGCAAGCGGCAATAAACGAAGTTTTGCAGGGAAAACGGATACCGAACAAGTATTGATCGCGATTAGCGATGTGCCTCAAACGATTGAACGTATTTCATTTACTTTAACCATTTATGATGGGGAAGCGAAGAGACAAAATTTTTCTAGCGTGAATGATGCCTACATCCGGGTTATTGACGAAGGAACAGGACGCGAAATTTTGCGGTATGATCTTGGAAAAAATTTCTCTATTGAGACTGCGATAGTCGTAGGAGATTTATATAGATATAATGGCGAATGGAAATTTAATGCCATTGGGTCTGGATATTCAGGCGGTCTTGCTGCACTCTGCAATAGCTTTGGTATTGAAGTAAAGGCAGACGCTCCAGCTGAGGCGCCAACTCCAGCACCAGTGAAAGCTCCACTTATTCCACCTAAACCTCCCGCACCAATCGTACCAGAACCAAGCAGTCCGCCAATAAGCCTTAGCAAAATCTCGCTTACCAAACGCGGTGATGTCATTAATTTACAAAAAGGTGCCGGATCACTTGGTGAGATTGTCGTTAATTTGAACTGGAATCAGAAAAAAGCCTCCACTGGTTTTTTTGGCCGTTCAAGCAGCGGTGTAGATTTAGATGTCGGATGTTTGTATGAATTGAAAAATGGTATGAAAGGTTCTGTTCAAGCGCTAGGCAACAGCTTCGGAGATTTTTCGCGAGCGCCGTACGTTTCGCTTGACGGGGATGACCGAACCGGCTCTATTACAACGGGTGAAAATCTTAGAATCAACGGTAATAAAGTTTCTGAGATTAAGAGAATCGTCATATACGCATACATCTATGAAGGAGCTACGAACTGGGCGGAGGCTGCTGGTATTGTTACCATCACACAAACAGGCGGGCCTGATATAGAGGTGCGGATGGACGAGCATAATAATCGCAAGGGTATGTGTGCGATTGCGATGATCGAGAATGTAAATGATCAAACCTTCAGCATTCAGCGGCTCGTGCAATATTTCTCAGGCCATAAAGAGCTTGACGAGGCTTATCGCTGGGGTCTCAGATGGGTACAAGGAAGCAAATAAAGAAAAATGCGGAGGTTTAAGAGATGGTCGACTTTTTTCAAAATGTAATAGCCAACTTCGGGAGCTTCTTTCACTGGGACAACTTGTCACAAGTTCTCACCAACCCGACAAACTGGGGAATAATTGCAACACTCGTTCTTTTGGAAGGCTTGTTATCGGCAGATAATGCGCTAGTACTAGCGGTTATGGTTAAGCATTTGCCGAAAGACCAGCAGAAAAAGGCGTTGTTCTACGGTATTATTGGTGCCTATATCTTCCGATTTATCGCAATCGGAGTAGGTGTTTATCTCGTACAAATTACATGGATTAAAGTAGCGGGCGGATTGTATCTGTTATGGATTGCGTTAAGCAATCTATTCCATCTGGAATTCAAGCTTGCTCGTGTCGGCAACATTCCATTAATTCCTTACATCGGCAAGAAGGGTAACGACGATGATGCTGAAGTTCAAAATAAAGGCTACGGCTTCTGGCGTACAGTGCTTGCTGTTGAAATTATGGATATCGCGTTCAGTATCGACAGCGTACTAGCTGCATTCGGCGTGAGTGAAGAGGTATGGGTTCTGTTCCTCGGCGGTATTCTCGGCGTTCTGATGATGCGTGGCGTTGCTCAGGTATTCCTCAAGTTGATTGACAAGTTCCCTGAGCTTGAGAAAGCGGCGTTTATTCTAATTATCGTAATCGCAGCAAAAATGATTGGCGGAGCTTATGGCTTGCATGTGCCGCACGCTTTGTTCTTCGGTTTAATTATAGCTGTATTCGGTGGTACCCTTCTTTACAGCGCAGCACGTAAGAAAAGAGAATCAAAAGCGGTTTAGATTCGATAATACTCTGTTTATGAAAAATATCCCTCAATGGATCGCGAGGGATATTTTTTCACTCTCAGATTGCTTTACACAACTTTTAGGAGGGATCACTTTGAGGTATTTTAACTATCTTACCAATGAAGAAGAGCAAAATTTCTTTTACTCCCTTCCAACTCAGTTCAATAATTATGCTGACAAAGAAGTTATTGCTCACGCGATTGGTGCGGCGCTCTATATGCCTGCCACCAAGGATAACATAGCAGATGATTTGGTAACCGGAAAACACGAAGGACTCGTGTCTATGGTGATAGACCTTGAAGATGCAGTAGGTGATAATCAAATCGAATTTGCCGAAGAGACGTTGAAGGCAACGTTGATTAAGATTGGCCGTTACATTTCGATTGGTTTGCTCCATGCCGACGATATTCCGCTTATGTTTATAAGAGTACGCTCTGTTGAACAGATTAAACGACTGCTCTCATTTTTCGGTGAAGAGATTGAATATATTACAGGAATCGTGTTTCCGAAGTTCAACGTGGAGACTGGCGGTGAGTATTTAAAGCTGCTGCATGAATACAACAAGAACAAACGCTCAACAAGCTCCACGTTATACGGCATGCCTATTTTGGAAAGCTCTGACGTCATTTATCGCGAGAAAAGAATGGAAACGCTAATGGGCATTTCCCAGCTGCTGAATGAATACAAGGCCTATGTACTGAATGTTCGTATTGGAGCAACAGATTTTTCGAGTTTATTTGGGCTTCGAAGAAGTCCGGATCATACGATCTACGACATCGGCGTCATTCGTGATTGTATTGCGGATATCGTAAATGTTTTTGGACGGATGGATAATCATTATGTGATCTCCGGTCCCGTATGGGAGTACTTTAAGAGTGATCGCGTATTTAAGCCCCAGCTCAGACAAACGCCTTTTGAGGAAAGCATGGGAAGACACGGACGGATTTTGCGTATGGATTATATTAATAAGTATGTGGACGGGCTTATTCGCGAGGTCGCAATGGACAAGGAAAATGGGATAATTGGCAAAACCATTATCCATCCTACCCACATTAAGCCTGTACAGTCGATGCTTGTGGTGACGCATGAGGAGTATATGGATGCCCTGCACATTATGGAAAATGAACAAGGCGATTTGGGTGTGATGAAGAGCCGTTATTCGAACAAAATGAATGAGTTTAAGCCGCATATGACATGGGCCAAACGAATATTGTTCAGATCAGACATTTATGGGGTGCTAAATGAAAACCAAAACTTCACCTGCTTGCTCGCAGAAGAACGAGAATCAGCAATCGTTTAATATTATTGGAGATTTAGAGATTACCATTGAGGTTACGAGTAATTCGTTTCATATACCGCTTGAGCAGCTTTTTCAAATGGCAGCCCGAATTAATAAAAAACGCAGTTTTTTATTCGTAAGCAAGGTGCTTGGCAAGCATATTCCTGTTCGCCCGCATGTGTCCTTATTATCGGGTGCGGCACTTGGGCTTTTGTATCAGCAGTTTAAAGGTGAGAAGCTTCCTATCCAGATGGAGCAGCTGCTGCATGCCTTTGAATCTCCTGAGGCAGCAGGTGAAATCTATGAACAGATGAAGCAAAATAAAATGATTATAGATGAAAAAACGCTGTTTATCGGTTTTGCGGAAACGGCAACAGCGCTTGGACACAGCATGTTCGATATGTTCGAGGGTAATGCGTCTTTCTTGCACACCACGCGGGAAAAAATTGACTATATGACGTCCTGCATCGATTTTGAGGAAGAGCATTCCCATGCGACTACTCATCGCTGCTATGCTGACAATCCAGCTGTATTCGAGAATGCAGAAACGATTGTGCTGGTCGATGATGAGATGACGACCGGGAAAACGGCCATCAATATAATTCTCGATTTGAATGCAAGGTATGGGAAGAAAACATATATTGTTGCTAGTTTGCTTGATTGGCGTTCAAACGAGGATATGGAACGTTTTGATGAGCTGGAGCAAGAGCTTGGCATATCGGTGAACTGCTTATCGCTTGTAGCGGGGCGGATATCTGTTAAGGGTACCCCTATTCAAAATGCTGACAAAACAGCAGAGTTACAAACAAATGAGTCGGAGCCTGCCATTAATGTTCTCTATGTGAACAATCGGTTTGCTAACCTTCCCTCATTAAATCGAGAAGTTTCCTACCTGAAGCATACTGGCCGCTTCGGATTGACGGCTGAAGAAAGCTTAGTGCTTGACGCAGAAGTAGGACAGGCGGCGGCGTTCCTCCGAGAACATAGAACGGGCAGTAAGGTGCTTTGCATGGGAACCGGCGAATTTATGTTCATTCCTATGCGCGTAGCAGCAGAACTAGGCGATGATGTTTGGTATCAATCGAGTACAAGAAGCCCCATTCATCCGGATTCCAGTTCACAGTATGCGGTGAATACAGCTTATCCCTTTATTTCCCCTGAACATGCTGACGTCATGAATTTTATGTACAACATACCGAATGGCTATTATGATGAGATGTTTTTGTTTATGGAGCGCGAGGTTGCAGGAGCGCAAATGGAGGAGCTTAATAAGGTTCTTCTCTCCTTAGGAATCCAGCGTGTTCATATCGTGTATTTCAGTCGGAAAAGGCTTGCCGATCCAGCTCCTATCGGGAGCTATAAGCAGGAGGATGTTACATTTCTGCTAAAAGACCTTAGCGATATTTCGTTAGAGCAGCGAACGGAGGACCGGGAAGCGGCCATGCAAACAGGCGGCCACTATTCGGAAAGCTTGCCGATTGAATATCAGCCTACTGATGAATATATACAATTGTTTCAAAACACACTCAGTGATTCGGCCATTCGAATCGCAAGAGCAGTTGGAACGGTTTCCGAGCGAATCATTCAAAAAAATGGATTTGATGTTGTGCTTGCATCCTTAGCGCGAGGCGGTACGCCAATTGGAGTATTAATTAAGCGATATATCAAGCACATGTATGGTATTGAGGTTCCGCATTATAGCCTTTCCATTATTAGAGGCAAGGGCATTGATGAGAATGCGCTGCTGTATATCAATCAGAACCATCCGCATAAACGCGTGCAATTTGTAGATGGCTGGACGGGCAAAGGTGCAATTGCCAAAGTGCTCATAGCAGCTTGCAGCCAGATGAAGCAAAAATACGGCATTGAATTGAATGATGAGCTTTCGGTGCTCGCAGACCCCGGCTATTGTGCAAGTACGTTCGGGACAAGAGAGGATTTCCTCATTCCAAGCGCTTGCCTTAATTCAACGGTGTCAGGTTTAGTCAGCCGGACTGTATTGCGGAGCGATCTTATTGGCGCCGATGATTTCCATGGTGCAAAGTATTATAAGGAGTGGGAGAGCTCTGATCTGTCTCAATTATTTGTGGACACGATTTCTGCTTATTTTGATCAGACAGCGGATGACTCCAAAGCGGAAGCTCTTCAAATGGAAGCAAATCCTGCGGAAAATGAAATGACTTGGCAAGGGATGCAGGATATTGCTCGTATCCAAACTGATTTTGCAATCACTGATATTAATTTCATCAAGCCTGGCGTAGGTGAAACGACTCGTGTTCTTCTGCGCAGAGTCCCTTGGAAAATCCTCGTTGATCGTCTTGATAATCCTAACTTGAAGCATATACTGCTGCTGGCTAAGGACCGTGGTGTACCTGTGGAGGAATATCCAAACATGACCTATTCCTGCTGCGGAATTATTAAGGCTTTGAAGGGGGAGACGGAATGATCTTTGCGAGCGATTTGGACCAAACCTTAATTTATTCCGTAAGATCCAAGGGCGAGATAGAGCTTGAGGAAATGGTACCCGTTGAGCGTTATGAGGAAAGATATATTTCTTATATGACAAAGCCGGCGATTCAGAAGCTGCAAGAGCTTGTCAGCATTATGCGATTTGTTCCTGTGACGACGCGAATTCCGGAGCAATACAACCGCATCTTCGCGATAAGAGAACAGTTCCGTCCTGAATATGTGATCGTCAGCAACGGCGGTACCGTTCTCCGTAACGGAGAAATTGATCAGGAGTGGCATAGCTTCGTTCGTGAAGCTGTGAGGGAGCATTGTGCTGAGCATACGGAAATTGCGAGCCTGTTTGCGGAAATTGCTTCTACCCACTGGGTGAAGTCGACGGATCTTTGTGATGAGCTATTTTATTCCATTAAGGTAGAGAGAGATCAGCTGCCGCATGAAACGTTGGAGGAGCTAAAGCCGAAGCTTGCTTCGCTTGGCTGGAGCTACTCACTTCAAGGCCGTAAAATATATTTGGTTCCAGAGAAGGTAAGCAAGGGTGCGGCCATCCAGTATGTGAAAGAGAAGCTCGCTTCAAATTTCGTATATGCGGCCGGCGACAGCCTGCTCGACGAGAGTCTGCTGTTAGCAGCTGATTATGCCATATCGCCTGTACATGGTGAACTTGGACGATCCTATTCGGCACATCCACATATTCAATTTACACAAGCAAGAGGCGCGCTTGCCTCGGAAGAACTGCTAGACTCCATCTTAGAGCATGCACGAAGATTATAAATGCAATCGCAAAAATATATCTAATCAGATGGAAGAAGGTTTTTATACATGACACGAGTTTATATGAATCGTTGGTTTTCGGTAGCTTACCATTACATTAATATGATTCGGAACAATCCAGACGGCGAGTCGTTTGAGTTTTTTGGCACGCACCCGGATATTAATCATATGTCCTTGCTTGCATCCGATCATATCGGAACAGAGCCCGCTGTTTTTGGTCGCGAATATGTAGATTTCTGTGTAGATTTCTGCAAAAGAAACCAAATTGATATTTTCATTCCTCGTTTGCATATGGAGGAAATATCAAGATTTGTTCATTTGTTTGATGAGATCGGAACAAAGGTCATGGTATGCCGTGATATCGAATTGCTGGACTCCATGATTGAGAAGGATAAATTTTACGAAGCGCTACAAGGAAAAGATCTCGTGACGATTCCAGACTATCGTGTCGTAAATACAGCAGAACAGTTTAAGCAAGCTTATGAGGAGCTCACAGCTGCTGGTCATAAGGTGTGCTTTAAGCCAACGAAGTCAGAAGGCGGCATGGGTTTCCGGATTATTGATAATGAACGGGACCCGCTGCGTGACCTGTATGGCTATGTAACCCTTTCTACAACGTTTGAGCAAGCTTATGAAACGTTGTCATTAACGGAGCATTTTGACACGCTGATGGTGATGGAGCTGCTCGACGGTACGGAGTATAGTATCGATTGTGTGGCATCTGCTGAGGGTGAACTCATTACAGCTATTCCTCGCCGCAAATCAACGGGCAGGACTTATCTATTGGAGGATACGCCGGAGCTGCTGGCGATTGCAGATCGTATTGCGACAAGCCTTCGCATTCCTTATGCCTTTAATATTCAGGTGCGTTACAACAATGGCATACCGAAATTGCTGGAGATCAACCCGCGGATGTCTGGCGGCCTTTATATTACCTGCTTGTCTGGCGTAAATATGCCTTATTTGGCCGTTCAAGCGCTGCAAGGAAAAACGATTGATCCACCTGATCCGAAGTTTGGTATACAAGCGGGTTATGTAGAGCAGCCTTTGATCATGGAAATGAACAGAGTAGAATAACCGAAGAAAGGGGCGAGAGCCCCTTTTTTTTCATATTGTGCTCATTAATTTGGCTCAACATCCTTTTTTTATTTTTTAAAATTGACTTCTATGTACCAATAACGAGATAATTGTAGGAAGAAGACGAGCATAAAGATTAGGTTCAGAAAGCTCATATGGAGGTGTAGCAATGAATGCATTGAAAAAAAACGCAGCCATCGCGATTGGCGTTTATGCAGTCGCATTAGTTGTTAATGGGATTACCTCCCCATATATAGCTATGGCGGTTCCTGTGTTCGGTTTGTTAATCGCATTATCATGGAAGCAGCGTCCAAGGAAAGAAGTTAATCAGCCAACACGCGAGCCAGAGCTGCAGCAAAATACGCAAAACCCGCCCATACAACAACCCAATGCAGTTTCAACTGCTCAAGCATCATTGGCCTCAAAGCCAGCTCCTGCAGCTGTCATTCCGCCGCAGGTTCTAGATCCTGAGCTTGCTTCTGCATTAGAATACATCGGAATCATTGAAGATATGATTTTACTCGAAGGCGAGAAAAATAATTTAGACGATGAAATTGTTCAGAAGACGCTCGCATTGCTGTCGCGGCTAAACCGACTAATTCCGGATTTAATGGCGTTAGGAGACTCAAGCATTAATCACAACATTTTGCGATTGGTGCGAAAGGATTTAAATTCGACCATTAATCCATTTCTTCGGCTCAGCGGCGAAGCGAAACGCCAGAATAGGCGGCTTTTACTTGATGGCATTAAGGATGTAGATTCCAAGCTTACTTTTTATACGAAGACGCTTGAGCAAAAGGATCTTATGGAGCTTCATACAAAGGCTGAGTTAATTCAGCAGCGTTATCGACTTACTGACTAATGAAGGGGGAAATGAACAATGGCGCAACAACTCGTACAATTAAAAAATGAAGATATTCAGAAGCTGGAGCAAGAAGTGCAGAACACGATGCAGAAGGTAGCGACAACCGATGCTATGCATCTGGATACACTAATGGATGAGATTACGAAAAAAGGCCAGAAGACGCTTGAGCGCTCAAGCCAGACGCTTACGATGCTCGAGAGACCGCTGTCGGATCTCATGTCAGGCAAACGGTCTGAGGTAGCAAACAACATGCTTAAGCTTCGCAGCGAGGTTGAGGATTTGAGCAAAAGCAAGCAGCTCTCGCTCGTGCAGAAGCTGCTTCGGAAAGCACCGATGAAGGCTTATATTTATAAATATCAATCTGCAAAGTCTAACGTGCAGGTGATCGTCAAATCGCTCAGAGACGGCCGCGACAACTTGGAAGAGAACGTCATTCACATGAGAAACTTGAAGCGCAGCAGTCTAGACAATGTATACGACCTGCAGCTGCTTGTCGAATATGGTAATCGTCTCAAAAAAATGTTCGAAGAGGAAATTGCTAAGCCTGAGAACGAGCACCGGAAAACCTATTTGGAGCGCGGGCTTCGAAAGGTTGTAACGAAGCTTCAAACGTATACGGAAATGATCATGCTTTATCAGCAAGCCATTGCCGCAACGGATATTATTAATGATACAAATGATAAGCTAATGGATGCGCTGGACAGCTCGATTGATAAAACCCAGCATCTCATGTCGGTGTCAGTCTTGATTGCCAGTGCGATTGATGACCAGATGAAGGCAATAGAAGCAGTCAATTCAACGAACGAAATGTTAGGCAATCAATTTGCTGAGAATGCGCGTCTTTTGAATGAAACGAGCGAGCGAGCTAATCAAGCATTAACGAAGCCGGCTATGAGCATGGAGCTTGTGGAGCGGGCAATGTCGGATCTCTTCTCCGCGATGGACAAGTACGAGAACTCCAATCGACAAATTATTCAAACGGTATCCCAGCAAACGGAAAAAATGACGCAAATTAATCAAAAGGTTGGACAACGCTTAGGCATTCAAGCGGGTTCTGGAGCTAGCCAGGCGGAGCTTCCTTCTTCAGCAGCCAAAGGATTTTTGGAGTGAATCAAAAAAGCATAATTAGCAGGACGAGCTCTCCAAGGGCTCGTTTTTTTGCGTTTTTTGAGAAGAAATGACGGATGTCCTACAAGTAATGGCTCATAAAGCATAGAGAAACAGCATAGTCTTAAAGAAAAAACGAGGTGATCATGCTATGATTGGCGAAATTGCCATAGCTGCACTCATTGTCGTCTTAATTGTTGTTGCCAGCTTTGAACGGGCGGAGGATATTTTGAAAGATTTTTAAGCATCGCTGTTTGTGTTCACCTCTGATTTGGTATAATAGGATGAATTATACTGGCTGATCGGAGGTGTTCCAATTGGAGTTTACCTATGAAATTATTTCGGAGTCAAATATTAATGTACGGTTCATCTATGGCGGTGAGTGGTTTACTTTTAATCTGTTCAATCGAGACCAGCAATGGGTCCTTCATCCTTTTGATTCCTCTTTGATTCGCAATAAAGATATGAGCAGGCTTGTCATAGCAGATTTGATCCAGCATAAACCTTTTCAAGTGATGTTGGCGAAAGAAGGCATTCTTCTTTCCGAGCTGAATACATCCATTCCGCTTGGACAGCAGGAGGAGACAGAGGTGGAGTACGAAGCGCTTCCTCGTATAGGGCGCGGTGGTTCGGACCTGATCTTTGACGAACAGCGTTCTTCCAAGCCAGAAGAAATCAATATCGAACAGTTAATTGACGAAAATGACCTGGAGGATCTTATTCGACTCGAGGTACAAATGATTGAATCGCGTCAAAATCTTTATAATCAAATATTGCACCGAATGTTCATGGCTGATCTAGGTCCAACCGACCCGGAATTCCAGAAAATTCAACAAATTGTCAAAACATATGGGGAAGCGAAAACAAGGCTCCAAACGATACAATAACGGAGTCACTTCCTGTATAATAGAAGCACTGAATGGTTCTGGAGGAGATTAGGTTGGCACAGCTTTATTACAAATATGGAACAATGAACAGCGGTAAATCTTTCGAAATCATTAAAGTGGCTCACAATTATGAAGAGCAAGGCAAGCAGGTTCTTATTTATTCACCATCGGTAAGTGCAAGAGGCGGTGTGGATCGTGTAGGTTCTCGTGTAGGGTTCGAGCGGGAGTCCATTCCGGTTCAAGAGGATACGAACCTTTTTGAAAGTGTGAAAAGCTTCGTTGCAGGAGCTGCACCATCCAAAATTTATTGCGTACTCGTGGATGAGGCGCAGTTTTTGAAGAAACATCATATTTTGGAGCTTACACAAGTCGTGGATGAGCTTAACATCCCTGTTATGGCGTTTGGGCTCAAAAACGATTTTCAAAATCAATTATTTGAGGGCAGCTATAACTTGCTCGTGCAGGCGGATAAAATTGAAGAGATTAAAACCATTTGCTGGTTCTGTGATCGGAAAGCAACGATGGTTATACGCTATAATGACGGACAGCCGATGAATGCAGGTGCGCAAATCCAGATTGGCGGCAACGAGGATTATAAGCCTGTATGCAGACGCTGCTATAACGAAGCTTTTCGCAATGCGTAAGCAGAGGTAATAACAATACAAAAGAACCTCCAGATCCACTGTTGCAGTGGCTTTGGAGGTTCTTTTGTTTGGTTTGCTATTAAAGACTGAATTCACTTGGATTAAGTCCAAGGGTATTGCAGATGTCACGCACAGCAGCTTGTTCCTTCATATCGAAATCGCCGTCTGCTGCTCCGATTGCGCTGCACACACCAACGATTACACGRGCAACGTCTGGTTTGCTGCGGAATTTGGCAATCGCTTTAAGCGCCTCTTG
>NZ_JBFTSN010000035.1:0-33685 GCF_056400045.1 Paenibacillus sp. 01L418 | reverse complement strand
GCCTATAGCGCATCCATTTTATAGCCTATTCCCCAAACGGTTTTGATAAATCTCGGATTTTGGGCGTCCTTCTCAATTTTCTCTCGAATTTTACGGATGTGAACCATAACGGTGTTTTTGGATTCCATAAAAGGCTCGTTCCAAGCGCTCTCATATATTTTGTCCATACTGAGGACGATACCACGATTGACTGCCAGCAGGGTAAGAATAGAAAATTCACGAGGCGTTAGTTTAATTTCCTGCCGATCAACGGTTACCGTATGCGTAGCTGTATTTATAATGAGATCATCGATGATGATTTCATTGTCATTATGACTCGCTTTCGAATGAAATTGCTTCGCTCTGCGGATATGCGATTTGACACTGGCAAGCAGTACCAGCGGGCTGAATGGCTTCGTGACATATTCGTCCGCACCGAGGCTAAGACCCGATATTTTATCAATATCCTGAGATTTGGCGGACAGCATAATAATCGGAATATGGTTTTGCTCCCGAATTTTCATGCATGCTTCAAGCCCGTCCATAACAGGCATCATCACATCAAGTATAATAAGATCCACCTTATGCGTATTAAGCTTCTCCAGCGCTTCAAGCCCATTGGATGCCTTTAGCATCGTAAATCCTTCATTTTTAAAATAAATCTCCATTAAGCTTAATATTTCCTTCTCATCATCTACCATAAGTATCGTTTCTCTATTCATATCTCTGTACTCCCTCCTGCGGTGTGCTTCTCATTAAATATAACATGATCTGTATCCATTGGTTCATTTATGTATGTTACAGAGTGGCGCCGCAAATAAAAAAAGGAGCAGACTTCGCTTGAAGGCGTAAGCAAGCTCCCCTTTATGATTGATTTCTTACTCCGTTTTGGACGAAGCTTCGCTGTTTTCACCAGCAGCTGCGTCATCCGGCCGTGCAGCATCTTCTTTAGCAAGCATTTCTTGGCCTTTAACCTGCAAAATACTAAGTGCCGCGTTTAAATCCTGTGTGTCTTCCTTCACCTTTTTCATCTCTTCCTTAACCGCATTTGTGAATTCCTCATAGAAGGTGTCAGGCAGCTTGTCAAAATTTTTGTAGCCATTAAAAGCACTTGGCTTTAACTCATAGAATGCACCATAATTATGCCCTTCAACATCCGTAATATATTTCGTGCGAACCGGCAAACCATTGTAATTGTTCGACTTTGATTTTACTCTCGCATAATCATCGCTTGTCACATAGTTAAGAAAATCCCATGCAACCTCCTTGTTTGGAGAGTCTGCTCGGATTGCAAATAAATTATTAAATGACATCAGATTCGATTCATCTGGACTTTGCTGTCCGATTGGAGCTGTCACGATGTCCCAATTTTTTACGATCTTATCTTTTAGGCTTGGATAGTCGCTTGCCTGCTTGATTTGGTTCGTGTAACCAACGTCTTGAATCGTCATCGCCAAACGACCGGACAGGAAAGGATCTGATAACAGGTAATCCTCATAGGACTGTGACATCGCTCCCGCTTGACTGCTCATACTTTCAAAAAAAAGCGCGTTTGATTCTATTGCATCCAGCGCCTGCTGAAATGCATTTTTCCACGAATCCGTATGTATGGTCATTTGCTTTTGCCCAGCATTCACATAGCTAACTTTTTCAGACTCTGCCAGCATAATGGCCAAATCAAACAGCTCCTCGCGATATCCCATCTTCAAACCGTATACCCGCTCCTTCCTATCACCTTCTGTCGGGAAACGCCTCGCCAATTGTATCGTTTCATTCCAGCTCATTCGACTTCGCGGAAGCTCAATTTTGTATTTTTCAAATAAATCCTTGTTGTAGTAAATAACTTGGCTGTAGAAGCTAGGCGCTAAACCGTATACTTTGCCGCCGCCCTGCTCTTTCAAATAGTCAAGCATACCGGGAATCAATCCCTCGGTTTCGTATTTTTCTTTTTCCATAACAGCATCGAGATCATAAAGCTTGCCTTCTTGTGACAGCTTTTGGTACCTCTCTGCATCCAGCATTAAAATATCAGGCTGTTTTTCTTCTATAAATTTGTTAAACGCAGTATCGTAGTCTGTATTTTCTTCACTATACATCGACTGATTGCTAACGACTTCAATTTCAACATTCGGATATAATGCCGAGAACACCATACCATAATCTTGGAAGAACATGCCTTCATCGTAATACATGACCTTCAGTGACGACTGCTTCATTTTATTACTATCCTTATTGTCTCCTCCAAAGCTGCAGCCAGTTGCCACTAATGCCAAAACAACGACTGATAAAACAAACCTTGACCTTACTTTCATCTTTCGTTTCTCTCCCTCTCCGCTTATCCCTAATATGTATCCATATCCTACTGATATATAGTCTAGAGGAAAAAACTTACTAATTCTCTCTGCTATTTCTTAACATTAGCTTAATGAATGCTTAAGTTTTTCAAAGTTTTCGAAGCAGTGCGGGAGCTCTAACGAAAAAAAGGACACATCCCCCTATAAGGGCTGTGTCCTTTCTTCCATGATAACTTATGATTATACCGCTTTTTTGTAAAATGGCTTTAAAACAATCCCGAGTATTTTGCGGAGCGGCCCCGGGAACGAGCGTACATCCTCTGGTGTAATAACGCGAAGCGCAGCGAGCAATATGAGATAAAGTGATCCTACAACAACAGATGCAACAGCAGCTGCCAAGAAATAGGAAAGCTTATCTGCCCATGCTCCAGTAATAGCCAGCACCCCGTACTCAGCTCCCCAGCCAGCGAGGGCAGGTACTGCAATTGCGATCAAATAGGCAATCCATTTGCCGCCTAGCACGTTCAAGTTAACGTCCTTGTTAATGCTTCTTAAATTCAAATACGTTATGACAACGAAACAAATCGTAGATCCAATAATAAATCCGTATACGCCAAGCAAAGGAGCAAGCGCCAGACTGAACACCACTTTAAGCGCCAAACCAATAAACGTATGGTTCATCGGCAGCTTAGGCTTGTTGAGTCCATATAGGATCGAATTAGAAATCATCATTGTAATTTGGAAGATCGCTCCGGCTGTAAGCATCGCTACCGTCCCGCTTCCGCTTGGAGTCGTAAATAACAGTCCAGTAACGGAATAAGAGGCTACTGCCAGCAGCAGCGCAACCGGTACGCCTGTAAACAACACAATCCGCATGACGAGCGAGGATTGACGCTGCACTTCCTTCATATTATTCAAGGCAAATGCCGAGGATATGATCGGAATAATCGACGCGCCGAGCGCAATCGCAAGAATCGGAGGTATGCCTGCTATCCCCATCGCCTTCGTGGAGTAATCCGCCAAAGCTTTTGTTGCGGAATTTTCATTATAAAAGGATTCCGTCAATCGCATAAATATCGTTATATCAAAAAAGTACAATAGCTGTACTGTCATAGCCGTTACGACAGCAGGAATGGAAGTGCCGAATATTTCTTTATAAATGGTCCGATAAGGCAGATTGGAGCTTGTCTTTACCGACTTATCCTTCACATTTATAGCGGATTTAGCATGCTCCGATTGATCTTGTTTTTTCAGCTTCCGCCAAAACCACATCATAACCGAAAATGCACCAATACTTCCGAGCACAGAACCAAACGCAATAGCTGCAGCGCCGTACTTATCTCCCCAGCCCCAGCCGAGTACGATCAGGGCTAGTCCAATTCCACCGATGAGCCRCAAAATTTGTTCCATGATTTGAGAAATCCCGCCTGCGGACATGATCTGTCGGCCTTGGAAGTAACCTCGCATCATCGCAATAATAGGAAATAGCAGCAGCGCAGGCGCTATAGCTTGCAGCGATAAAGCTGCATCCGGCACCTTCGAGAACCGTTCATAAGCTGGTGCAAAAACAAACATCGCAGTGGCAAGCAATATCCCTGTCACTGCTCCAAACATTAATGCCGCTCGATAAATTCGTTTGGCTTCATCGGGCCGGCCAAGCGCATAGCGCTGAGAAATCATTCGACTAATCGATAGCGGTATGCCGCCCGTCGCAATCGTTAGCAGTAATAAGTAGATCGTATTCGCTGAGTTGAATGCCGCCTGTCCGGCAGCTCCCAGCATATATTCGAGCGGAATCCGCTGGAACAAGCCGAGAAACCGGACGACCAACGCTGCAGCTGCCAGTATAATTGTGCCTTTAATTAATGAGTCTTTTTTTAGCATAATGGTCTGTCAAAGTCTCCCTATCCTTTATTTCCAATGGGCTCCAGCGGCTGATGATTGCCGCGTACGGGCACTGCTGCATGAGATGGAGAAGCCCAACGCACACCATTTTGAATCACTTGCAGCACTTGCGGGTTATAGTAGGTTGGATAAGTCTCATGCCCCGGACGGAAGTAAAAGATTTTACCTTGGCCGCGGTTAAAGGTACAGCCGCTGCGGAACACCTCGCCGCCTTCAAACCAGCTCACAAAAACAAGCTCATCCGGCGCTGGGATATCAAAATGCTCACCATACATTTCCTCATGCTCCAGCGTAATGTATTCCGGCAAGCCGGCTGCTATCGGATGCGCTGGATTTACGACCCAAATTCTTTCCTTCTCGCCCACTTCACGCCATTTGAGATCACAGCCTGTGCCCATCAGCTTTTTGAAAATTTTTGAGAAGTGACCCGAGTGCAGCACGATTAAGCCCATGCCTGCGAGTACGCGCTGTTGAACACGATCTACAATGGTGTCATCCACCTGGTCATGCCCCATATGTCCCCACCATACTAGAACATCCGTATTGGCTAGACGCTCTTCTGTAAGGCCATGCTCCGGCTCCTCAAGCGTTGCTGTCGCTACTTCGATATCTCCACTTGCGATCCCTTTGGCTAAAGCTTGATGAATGCCATCTGGATATACATTTTTGACTTCCTCATGAATCTTCTCATGCAAAAACTCATTCCATACGGTTACTTTAATCATTGAGCTATCCACCTTTTATTCATTTCATTAAAAGACGAGCCATAGGACAAACACCACGATCATCGCCAGCTGCAAAATTACCTTCACGACTACGCTTGAAAACAATCCTACAACTGAACCTAAACCAACCTTGAGCGATTTGTCAAAACGTGTTCCGATAATCATCTCACCAATGACGGCACCCACAAAAGGACCGATAATAAGGCCAAGTGCTGGGATAACGAAAGGACCAAAGATAAGACCAATTGTACTGCCGATCACTGAGGCTCGCGAGCCTCCAAATCGTTTGACGCCCCAGGCGCTAACCGCATAATCGGCGACAAACAGCACGATTAAAGTTACCGTCTGAATGAACCAGAACCAAAAACCAAATTCACTAAACGAGAAAAATAAGCCATAAACAAAAAATGCGCCATAAATGGCAAGAGCTCCCGGAAGAATCGGATAAATAGCTCCTGCCATCCCTACTACAAATAATAGAATAACTAATGTCCAGCCTAAAATATCCATACGTTTCTCATCCCTTCAGAAGGTAACGTCTAATCACTTCTGCAACTCCATGCTCATTATTCGTAAAAGTAATGAAGTCTGCAGCTTCCTTGACCGTTTCCTGCGCATTGCCCATCGCTACGCCTAAGCCAGCTTCGCGAATCGCCGCAATATCGTTCAAGCTATCGCCAACAGCAATGACTTGCGACATCTCGATGTTAAGCAAGCCGCAAAGCTCTTGAAGTGCGCTTGCCTTTGAAACGCCGAGCGGATTAAGCTCCAAATTAAATGGAGATGAATTCGTAATCTCAAGCGCTCCCCAGCTTTGTACTTCTGCCAGCAGCTTCTCTCGAGTGTTGTCATCCTCTGTGTAATAGCCGAATTTCAACCAGTGATGTGATGCATAATCATCAGCAGGCGTAATCCATTTCTCTTTATTGTAAATTTCATCAGCTGTATACGCCCAGAACCACGGCTCGCCATGTGCGAGAGCAAGCTCATGCAGCCTTTGCACGTAAACGTGGCTTAGATGGGTACGTTTATGAAGCACATGCGGACGATGCCAGATCTCACTGCCGTTTACTGTGATCATAGGTGTTTCCAGTTTTAATTGCTCAGCGTAAGGCAGTGCACTGCGAAAACCTCTGCCCGTTGAGAAGCTGACAATAACTCCAGCATCAAGTGCTTTTTGAATCCATTCTGCATTTTCCGTACTAATTTCACTCTGTTCATTTAGCAATGTTCCGTCCATATCAAGCGCAAGCAATTTATAATCTCCCAATATTGTGCCTCCTCGTAAATGCCGTATCGTTGTTGTACCTAACTAGTAAATTATTTTAGCACATTTACGACAGATTCCAAATGAAAGTCACTCTAAAAAACACGAATTCATCATACTTGCTCAGAAAAAAGGAGCAGCCTCCGCTAATTTGCGTAAGCATGCTCCCCATCTTTTAACTTACTCCGTTGTTTCAATGGTAGTAACAGATCCGCTGCTTTCCGAAGTTCCAGCTCCTTCAGCACCTTCAGTAGGTACAGGATCTTCCTTCAACAGCATTTCTTGGCCTTTCACCTGCAAAATGTCAAGCGCCGCATCGAGTTCCTGTTCCTTTTTCTTCACTTTTTCAAGCTCTTGGCTGGCTGCGCCTCTAAATTCTCCCCAGAAGCTTTGTGGCAGCTTGTCAAAATCTTTATAGCTATTAAATGTACTTGGCTTCAAATCATAAAATGCCGCAAAATTATGCCCTTCTGTATCCGTAATATATTTAGTGCGGACAGGCAATCCATTATAATTGTTCGACTTTGACTTTACTCTTGCAAAGTCCTCACTCGTTACATAGCTAAGGAATTTCCACGCAGCGTCCTTACTTGGTGATTCCGAGCGAATGGAGAAAATGTTGTTGAAAGACATCATGCTTGATTGATCCGGATTTTGTTGTCCAACCGGAACCGTTACAATATCCCAGTTTTTCACGATCTTATCCTTTACCTTCTCATTCTCAGCCGCTTGCTTGATTTGATTGATGAAATTAATATCGCCCATCGTCATCGCCAATCGGCCCGCTATGAAGGGATCGCTTAACAAATAGTCCTCATAGGTTTGAGACATCGGTTCGTCGCCACCTTGATTACGCATGCTATCAAAATAAAGCGCGTTCGAATCCAATGCGTCAATCGCTTGCTTAAATGCATTTTTCCATGAATCTGTGTTTATCGTCATTTGTTTTTGCGAAGCATTCACATAATTAACGTTTTCTGAATTAGCAAGAATGCTTGCCATTTCAAATAAATCTTCGCTGTAGCCCATTTTCAGCCCGTATACGCGTTCCTTTTTGTCACCATCCGTAGGGAAGCGGCGTGCCAATTGTATCGTCTGGTCCCAGCTCATGCGATTGGTCGGCGGCTCGATTTGGTATTTCTCAAACAAATCCTTGTTGTAGAACATAACTTGACTATAAAAGCTTGGCGTCATGCCAAAAACCTGTCCGCCGCCATTTTCTCTCAAATAATCAAGCATGCCGGGAATCAAGCCCTCTGTATTATACTTTTCCTTCTCCATAACCGGATCAAGATCATAAAGCTTGCCGTCAAGTGCCATCTTTTTGTATTGATCGGTATCAAGCATCAATATATCTGGCTGCTCCTCCGTAATAAACTTGTCGAGTGCAGCATCCATATCCTTGTTTTCGCTTTGATACATTTTCCTATTTTCTACGACTTGAATTTCGATATTTGGATATAATGCCGAGAACACCATGCCATACTCCTGAAAGAAAGAACCTTCATCGTAATACATAATTTTCAGCGTTGACTGTTCATTTTCTTTTTGTTCGTTTTTGCCCCCAAAGCTGCAACCGGTTACCAATAATGTAAAAACAACTAGCGGTATGACGAATTTTGACAACACTTTCATGTTCAATTTTCTCTCCTCTTCAGTTTCCTCCTAATATGTACCAATTACATTACGTTTCTTTTTGGATAAAAGTTGCAGTTATACACCTTTTTTTGAAATAAATATGAAAAAAGCATCCATTTAGGATGCTTTTCGCAATTATTATGCTAACTTTCTTAGACGCAGTTTCTTGATTACAATGCCATGCGAGGGCGAGAACAAAAATGCGATAACGAACAATATTGCAGCTGCGCACACCATACAGCCAGCAATTGAAGCATCCAATAAAACAGCTGCACCATAGCCGATGAATGTACTAGCTACGCCGGCTGCTACACTCAAAACGATCATCAGGCCGAGCCGATCTGTCAGTAAATAAGCGGTAGATGCCGGGATAATCAGCAGTCCTACAACGAGTATCGCTCCTACACTTTCAAAGGAGCTTACAGTAGCCATCGAGACGAGACCCATTAATAAATAATGAAAGATAGCTACAGGTATGCCGATTGCAGCCGCAAGGGCAGGATCAAACGCGCATAACTTGAATTGTTTATAGAACAAAACGATAACTGACGTTATAATCAGCAGCGTTGTGCCGAGCAGCCAAACGGCTTTCGGGCCCATATTCACGCCGCCAAGCTCCCAAATATTCCAGTGCACATACGCAATCTCACCGTACAAAATCGCATCCTGGTCCAAATGCACCTGACGAGCGTACAAGCTTACGAGAACGACACCAATGGCGAATAATGCTGTAAAGACAACGCCGATCGAAGCATCGGATTGAATGCCGCTTTGCTGAAACATTTGAATAAGAAAGGTCGTCAGCAATCCGCATAATAGTGCTGCGAACATCATTAGCAGCGAATCGCGCGAGCCGCTGAGCAGAAACGCGATAACGATACCGGGCATGACGGAGTGGCTAATGGCATCGCCGATCATCGCCATTTTGCGCAAAACAAGAAATACACCTAGAATACCGCAGCAGCTTGCTACTAGAGCACCTGTAAGCAAGATCCAGAAGTCGCTCATAATGCCGCCTCCTTCTTCACTTTGCCCTCAAGCAGCATATCGGTGTCACGATTATAGCTTTGCTTCACTCTTTGGCGCACCAGTCTTTTGGCAAGCAATCCGCGCTTTGGACCAAATAGAATGGAAATGCAGAAGAGCAATGTTGCTGCCAGCACCGTAACAGGTCCCGTTGGCAAGTTAGACACCGATGCGCTAATCCAAGTGCCTGCCGCACCGCTAACTGCACCGAATATGCCTGACAATACAACCATGAGCCCAAGGCGATCCGTCCAGTATCTAGCCGATACGGCCGGTGTAATAAGCAGCGCAGCTACGAGTACGACACCTACCGCTTGAATGCCCGCTACTACAGCAACGACGATTAGAAGCATGAGCAGCTGCTCAAGAAAGGCTACGGGATAACCGATACCTCTAGCAAACCCGGGGTCAAAAGAAATAATTTTAAACTGTTTAAAGAGCAGCGTGCAAACCGTAATAAGAGACACACACACGACTGTCATCGTAATAACGTCAGATGCAATCATGGAAGCCGCCTGCCCAAACAAGAATTTATCCAATCCGGCTTGATTGCCATAGCTGCCATGCTGGATAAGTGTAAGCAATACGATACCTAGGCCAAAAAATCCTGACAAGACGATCCCCATCGCTGCATCCTGTTTAAGCTTAGAGTTTCGAGTAATATATCCAATACCGAATGTTGCGATAAGACCAGATATGCCTGCTCCTATGAGAAACAGTCCAATCGATTTAACGCCAGTGAGCATGAATGCAATGCATATGCCTGGCAATGCCGCATGGGCTAACGTATCGCCCATTAAGCTTTGTTTCCGAAGATACGAGAAGCAGCCGATCACTCCACTGCTTAAACCAAGCAGTGTACAGCCTAGAAAAATCCATTGCATATTCGGATCGGTCAGCATCAACCATATTCTATCCATGAATTACTCACCCTTTCCGTCAAAACGTGACGGAGACTGCATGCTGCGATCAAGAAACGCCAGTCTGCCGCCGTAAGTACGCTGTAATTTCTCCTGCGTAAAGGTTTGCTCTGTTTTGCCGAATGCTTGAAGCTCTACATTCAGAAGCAGTACCGAGTCAAAATAATCTTGCACAGTCGCTAGATCATGATGGACAACGATGACCGTTTTCCCTTGCAGCTTCAGCTCCTGCAGCAATGTGATAATGGCTTTCTCTGTCGCCGCATCCACGCCTGCAAATGGTTCATCCATAAAGTACAGCTTCGCGTCCTGCGCCAGTGCACGCGCTAGAAACACGCGCTGCTGCTGTCCGCCAGAGAGCTGACTGATTTGCCTGCCCGCATAATCGGCCATGCCAACCTTGTTCAGGCACTCCAGCGCAATCGCCTTATCCTTCGCGCTTGGGCGGCGGAACCAGCCTAAATGACCATAACGGCCCATAAGTACAACATCAAGCGCATTCGTTGGAAAATCCCAATCCACCGATTCTCGCTGCGGGACATAACCGATCATTTTCCGCTGCTGCTTATAAGATTTGCCGTATACTAACACTTCTCCGCCAATACTCGGTATGAGGCCAAGAGCCGCTTTCATCAGCGTCGACTTACCTGCACCATTGGGTCCGATTACCCCGACGAGCTCACCCTCGCTTACTTCAAACGATACGTTCCGAAGCACTGGCTTCTTCTGATAAGCAACGCTTAGTCCCTTAATTGTAAGCGGTGCAATTTGTTTCGTATTTTGCTTGGCTGCTGTTGTAGAATGGTTCATTTTTATCACTCACTTTCCTTGCCTTTTTTATGTGCTATTTCAAAGCGGCTACAATCGTATCCACGTTATGCTTCACCATTCCGATATAAGTGCCTTCAAACGTACCGGCATCTCCCATTGCGTCGGAGTAAAGCYCGCCGCCAATTTTCACCTCATGGCCTAAGCTTCTTGCCCCTTCTATGACCGATTCAATTGATTTTTTCGGAACGCTGGATTCGATAAAAACAGCTTTTATTTTTTTCTCAACTAAGTAGTCGCGCAGCTTGCTAACATCCTTTGAGCCGTACTCCGACATCGTATTCATCCCTTGCAAACCCGTGACAGTTAGACCATACGCTTCCCCAAAATATCCAAATGCATCGTGTGCTGTTACTAAAATGCGATCTGCCTCTGGAATAAGTGCAATTTGCTCTCTCGCATAATTGTCCAGCTCCTCCAGCTGCTTGATGTAGGCTGCTGCATGCTCTTTGTAGTACTCCGCATGGACCGCATCCTTCTCCATCAGCGTGTCGCGGATCACCTCTGTTGTAGAAATCCAAAGCTTCACATTGAACCAAATATGCGGATCATGCATGCCAGCCCCTTGCCCTGGGGCGGAGTGCAGCTGATCTTCCGTCAAATATTTGGAGACGGCTACCGTCGGCTTGCGCTTCTCCAATTTCTCGAACATCTCGGCCATCTTGCCCTCTAAGTGCAAGCCGTTATAAAAAATAATGTCCGCATTATCCAGCTTCCGCACGTCTCCTTGAGATGCCTTGTATAGATGGGGGTCAATCCCTGCCCCCATCAATCCGCTAACATCGACAAACTCACCGCCTACCTGCTGCACTACGTCCGTGATCATTCCTGTTGTTGTCGTAATTTTCAATTTCCCATCGCTCGTTCCTTGCTGCCCGCAAGCTGAGGTTACCATTGCCGTCATCGCCAAAAAAACGATAACCATAATAAATCTCCGAAGAGCAGAATTTGTTTTGTACGTTTTACGCATTGTGCTACCTCCTCCATCCCTGTCATTTTTTATATGCTCTAAAGTTTGCCCTTATGAATCTTAGTTTACCTAATGCCTTTTTTTTAATAATACACAAAAATGTTTCACTCGTGCAACATTTATTTTGAAATGGGCGATTTGCACAGCAAAAAAGGCAGATCGGAGTTGATGCTCCGACCTGCCTTTTTGATGTTTTTAGACCACTATTCGTTTGCTCCTGTTCCTGTATCAGTTCCTGCATTAGCATCATCCGCTGTATGATTAGCCGTGTTACCAGCAGTATCATTTGTAGCTGGCGCCTTCTTTTTCGGCACACCGTACAAACCAATTTCCTCGTCATAAGCATCAAAAATCTTACGAGCGATTGGAGAAGCACCGTAACCCCCGAACCCGCCATCAGGTACAACAACGGCTACAGCAAGCTTCGGCTTATCGGCAGGCGCATAGGCGATAAATACCGCATTTTCTGCAGTCCGGCCTTTTACTTGTTGCTCTGACGTACCTGTCTTACGGTTATAGGTGTAATCCACACCTTCAAAGCCTTGCGAGCTAACCTTCGACATGCCTAGCTCAATTTCTTTCCAATATTCAATCGGGTAATTTACTTCATTCAAAATAACAGGCGTATAGCCTTGAATAATATTTCCGTCTGCATCCTTAATTTCGTTTACAAATTGCGGCTTCATTCGTTTGCCGCGATTGGCAAGCATGGCAGTATATTGCGCGAGCTGCAAGGTTGTATAACGCCCTTGCTGACCGAAGGAGGCTTGAACAAGCGCTGATTGTGAACTGGCACTTTTCGCCTCGTTAAAGTACTCAATAACGCCCTTCGTTTCGTTAGGCAAGCCGCTTTCCGTCAGGACGCCAAGACCAAATTGCTTCATGTATTCGTCCCAAATTTCTACGCCATTTTGCGGGTCTCTTCTATAAAGCCTATCGCCAATCATAGCTGCCATAAACGTATTGGAAGAATGTTGAATGCCTTGCGCGCCATCAATGTAGCCAAACTTTTTGCCTTGGGAGTTGCCGATATAAGTCTCATATCCTTTTCTACCATACGAGAATCTCCCAGTGTCCGGGTAGGTATCTGTCGTCTTAAACAATTTCTCATTCAATCCGACTAATACGGATAACGGCTTCATTGTCGAGCCAAGTGGCAGGATGGAAGATGGATGTTGATTGCGCTCCTCTTCTGAATATTTGCCATAGACTGTTCGAATCGTACCGTTCGATAATATATTCTGGAAGTTCTCGTAATCCTCTTTGCTAATTCGGCCGCCTGACCAAATATTTGGATCATAATCCGGCATACTCGCCATCGCCACGATTTTACCTGTATCTACTTCCATCGCTACTGCGAATCCGGTTTGTGCATATTTGGCACGCTCATATTTGTTTGTAGACGTTGATATTTTTTTGAGCTGATCCATAATTGCTGTTTCCGTCGTTAACTGCACGTTTTTGTTAATGGTTAAATAAAGATCCGACCCTTTTGTAGGATTCGTTATTTCCATTGGCCCGATAATACGCTCCGCGTTGTTAACGGGATAGGTTTTCAAACCATTTTTGCCGCGCAGCACGTCCTGATACATCCGCTCAAGACCGTCGAAGCCAACGTCCTCTTCATCCAAATATCTCAGCGTAGGATCTTCCTCAGTCGTCTTTTCCTTGTAGAAGTCTACGTTTTCGCGAACGGTATTAAACTTCTTCAAATACCCGACAAGCTGCACCGAAATCGAATCTTTATCATAGTTCCGAACGCTTTCCTCCATGATATCTACACCTTTGAACGACGTGCGATTTTCCATGAAATAAGCCACTTCTTTATTCGTGAGGCCGGATTTAATCCGCCGCGGAGTCGAGATATTATTCCGTTTAAAATCAAGATCCATCTGGCGAATAATATCGTCAACCGTCATCGCCTTGGCAGGATCGCCAAGCTCTGTAAATATGTCATAAAGCTTCTGCGCCATCTCTTTTGCACTTGCAGTCGCTTTCTCCAGCTTAAGCTCAGGCTGAATCGTGAAATAAATAGACTGGGTCGAAGTCGAATACGCAATTGCATGACCCGTAGCGTCGTAAATATTGCCCCTTATCGGCGGAATCTTCACGCTGCGTGTACTTTTGCCGATCCCTTCAGCACTTAGAGTCGGCCCTTCAACAAACTGTAAAATGGCTAGCCTTACAATCAAAACACTAAATAATGCGAACGTAATAAAGAAAAATAAGTTCAATCGAAACGAAAAATGACGTCGATTTATAATTTCCCGTTTCTGCGGATCATCTTGCACGTCTAATCACCTCATAACCTTCTCATTTTAAGCTATGCATCACGTATGTGAGTATCGTCAAATGCCGGCGGATTAAACCAATTCCCGGTATTTGCCCAAGTAGCATCCAGTGGAATCCAGCCATTATCCCCTTCGCTGATTCGCACCTCATTCCAAGCATGCGGACCGAAGCCTCCCTTACCGTTAGCTCCCATTCCAGTTACAACCCGAACCTCTAGACCTGCCGACCTAGCCATTACAGCATATAAACGAGCTATATCTATACATACGCCTTTGCGCGTATCAAATGTTTCGGGAGGTGTCTGTTCCTTCCAAATTCCCTGCTCTTCATAATTCCGAGCTTTGTCCCAATCGTAAGCAATTCTTGTTCCAAGAAAGTCATATAGCTTTCTCGCCTTATCCTCATTCGTTTGCGCATCCTTGGTCACATAAAGAGCAGCTTTCTCAATCTCAGCTGGGATGGCGTAATCAATAATCTCATATTTTCGTTGTAAAATTTGTTTGAACTGCGCTTCAACCGCTTGGGCGAGCACGGGTCCTTGCCCTGCTAGAACGTCTCCGGCAACTGGACTCAGCCACGAAGCCGCTTTGGTATAAACCGTCGATTCGGAAATTTTGTCGACATACCAGCCATTTGGCACAAGGGACACATAAACGAATAAAAGAACGACGAATACAAATGAACGACCCGCTCCGTGAGCAGCACCAATTAAAGCCCCTATGGCACGGCTTGCACTTCGCCTGCCTTGCAAGTGAGCAATAGGCTCTTCCTTGCCGCTCCTCAGAACGCCTTCTACTGCCCTTTCCAGCAAAGGCTCAATTAAAGCTGCCAATGCCCGCAGCAGTAAATAACTGAGCAGGAACAAGACGCCATAGCGCAGCAATGCAAAATCCCTCAAACTCGTAAGCAGCGTGTACCATGCCTGCTCCACCCCGCTGAGGTCATGAAGAGGAACCTTCACCTTGCTAGTCAACCACTTCGCTACAGCTAGTGACAATGTATTCGTGAGCTGTGCTGCCAGTACCAAACATACGATAACTGCTAAACCTTCCCAAACAAAAAAGAAAAGACGCCTCGCAGATCCCGATGCGCCTCTCCTCATCCCCTGTATAAGAGAGCCAATTAGCAATAGAAGCACAATGATAGCAATTGGCTCCGGCTCTCTAAATAATTGATCCCAGCTTGTCATCGGCATTACCCGTTCTGCTTCGCTTGGTCGATGAAGGTTTGTATCGTATTATCGAGCTCCCACTTGCCAAGCGCCGTTCCGCGGAATGAAATGGCAACCTCATTCGCACCCGGCTCTCCGGTAAGCTCTACATTTTTAGTTTTCACTGTAAAGGTTCCATCCCCGTTGTTCACGAAAGTAGCATCCTTTGCTTCGCCTACCATTGCATTAACGGCTTCCTGTTTCACTGTATCTGCAACCTTAGTGCCAATCTCTTTCAAATCATCCATAGTGTAGCCGCTATATACGACAATACCAAGCACGATTGCCACCACAAGTGCCCATTTAACTACAGTTTTCACGATGCGGATAATAATTAATAGTAAGATAAGCGCAATAACAAGCACAAGCCAATGTTCTTTAAGAAAAGCTGTCCAAGTGTCCCAATCATAGGTCGAAAAATTCAAAAAATCCAATTGCGATCCCCTCCATTATACCTCGTACAAAATCCCATTACAAAATATTATAACCTACGGAATATAGGGCGTAAACGCTCGTTTCCTTTTTATGCAGACATATCCTGTCCCAATTAGACGTACAAGTATATAAGAATGTAATTGGCAAGGAGGGTCAGCTCTGTGAAAACCGCGGTTTGGCTGTACTTATTTTTGTTTATCGCCTTTTTTGATTTGCATGCGCAATACCCCATTTTAACACCTTTTGCCATCTCTTTAGGTGCAGCGCCTTCCTTCATCGGACTCATGATGGGCATGTACTCCATTACGCATTTGCCTGGAAATCTCATTGCAGGCTTTGGCGTTGACCGTTATGGCAGCAGATTGTTTATCGTGTTCAGTCTTATGGCAGCCGGCATTGTTCTCCTGTTTCAATCACATGTAACTAATCCTTGGCAGCTCCTCACGCTCCGCTCCATCAGCGGTTTTGTGCTTGCATTTCTGTCTCCGGCTTGCTTGTCCCTGCTTGCAAGAATAACGAGCGATCGAACGGAGCAAGGAAAGCTTATGGCTGGCAATGGACTAGTTCATACACTAGCATCAGTCGTATCTCCAGCAGCAGGAGCGTATCTCGTTGCAAAAATTGGATTTTCAACCGCTTTTACGCTGCTTGGATGGGTTCTGATCGTAACATCTGTCTGCGCTCTGTTCTTTATTAAAGAAGTTCGCCAGAAGGTAGAGCAAACGGAAGCTGAAAGCAACGACGGGAAAAAGAAAACGATGCTCCCGCTTGAACCTGCAGTACCAATTCCTTGGCTGGTCTACCTGCTGCCTGTTGCAATAAGCTGCGCGCAGGGTATCCTATCGTTCGAGCTGCCACTGCTAGCCAAAACGCAGGAAGCGATGATGACGACCGGCCTTTTATTTTCCGTTATCAGTATCGGTGCACTCGTCACATTAAGCATGCTGTTTCTGAACCGCGTATCCGCGTATCTGCGAACGTTGTGGGGCTCGCTCATTCTTGCCATTATTTACTTTGGCATTGCATCCGATATACCGGCACCTCTAACATTGATGCTGCTCTTTGTCGGTATGGCGAAAGGAGTCATTTTGCCCGCGCTGTCCACCTTATTAATTGAGCTTAGCGGCGGAGCACGTTACGGCCGTACTTTTTCCGTATTATCCATCGCCTTCTCCATCGGTGCGTTTATCGGACCGATGGCGGCAGGACAGCTTCGCAACTATATATCGCCTTACTACATAGCGTTTATTGCATTGATGATAGCAGTCGCTCTGCTTCCGCTGCGAATTTCCCGTTCACTTTCTTCCCGCACCCATTTTTCGTAGGCATAGGTAAATGCACAGGGCTAATTCCCCATCATGTCATATGCTGTATTATGACAGGTGACTAGTTAGAACAGCTAAGCTCAGCTGTTTGCATTCATCCTTCTAACACTACGGAAACGAGGTGACCCCATATATGTCTGCAAATGTAAGTTCAGAAAATCGTGGTTATGGCCACGGAGGTTTCTCAAACCTTGGCATTATCCTTGTACTGTTTATCCTGCTCGTAATCATAGCATGCACTTGCCTCTACTAGTAAAATAATAAACGGTCTGCAAACTGCAGACCGTTTATTCATTTTCAAACGAAAGAACCAATCATTCCCGATCTCGGTAAAATCGATTTTTGGTGGTAAACTATACATATGCTTCATGACCCTGCTCTACATTCACTACGCGAGGTGAGTTCCATGGATATAGCCATTATCGTAGAAGGAAAAAATGACAAGGCAAGACTTAAGCGCGTCCTTCATCAAGATGTACCGATTTTCTGCACCTTCGGCACGCCCGGTTCGGAGCAATTGGACAAGCTTAGAAAACAAATTGGCAAAAGCCAAGCTTATATTTTCACCGACAATGATTCCTCTGGAAAACGGATTCGCTTCTTATTGCGCGACGTATTTCCAGATGCTGAGCATATTTATACCCGCAGAGGTTATTCAGGCGTAGAGCATACGCCAGAGGAATATTTAATTGAGCAATTAGAAAAAGCGGGCCTCGATGCGCATATCCTGTACCCTGCGCAGAGTCCCGCTTCTATTTGGAGCAAAGATGAATTTTAAAGCACCTTGTTTAATTGATTTACGATTTCCTCAGCCGTCAAATCTTCTTTGCTGCCATCAATCCATTTGCGAATTTGACCGTCCTTATCCACAATCGTAATGACATTGGAGTGAGAGAAGGAGCCGTCCTCATTTTTAATGACGCCAATGCCAAAATCTCTAGCAATTTGCATCGTGTTTGACTCATCGCCCCGCAGGAAACGCCAACCATTAAGATCAGCAAAATTCCGCTTTGCAAAATCACGAATGACTTCAGGTGTATCCCGTACCGGATCAAACGTAATGGAGATGAGCTCTGCTTTAGTGCCGAGCTTGCCTTCCTCTTTAAGCTGCTCCTGTACTTGCGACAGCAAGAAGGTAGTAGGCGGACAAACATCTGGACAATTTGCGAAATAGAAATATACAATTCGCGCCTTACCATTTGTTGAAGCGAGCGTTACCTTCTGATCATCCAGATCCGTCAGCTCAAACGCTGGCGCAGCCTTCTCGATTGGAAGAGTCTGCTTCTCCGGCATGCCGTACGTAATAAATAAATAAATTCCCATTGCTGCGCAAAGCGCAAGTACTGCAATTTTGAAGCTATGCTTTTTGACAAAATCCACGCCAGTCACTCCTTAAGACGATAATTATGATCCCGTCGTATTAAGAATCATAACGATAAATATAACCATTAAATAATTGACCGAGATAAGAAAATTGGTTTTTGCCCATTTGTCGGTATCCTTGGCTTTTGGTCCGCGCAACGTATGGATAAGCCAGATTAAGCCGCCTGCAACGGATATGACCAAGAAGAAAATACCAACGTAACCGTAGGAATAAAACAATATGCCCGTTGGCAAAAGCAATACGATGTAAGGAATCATTTGAAACTTCGTACGTTTGATTCCTTTCACGACAGGCAGCAATGGAAAACCTGCTGCGCGATATTCTTCTACCCTTCTAATGGCAAGCGACCAGAAATGAGCAGGCTGCCACAGGAACATCAGAGCAAACAATATCCAAGCACCCGCATCGATTTCACCTGTTACCGCGCAATAACCGATAACCGGCGGCATCGCGCCAGAGATGCCTCCAACCGATGTACTCCAAGTTGAAGTACGCTTGAGCCACATCGTGTACACCACAATGTAAACACCCCAGCCTAGCAGTCCAAGCCAGCCTGATAAAGGATTAACGAGCAGGAAGAGAACAGCTAGTCCAACAACCCCCAAAATAATACCATAAGCCAGAACAGAGCCTGGCGTCATTCGACCGGTCGGAAGCGCGCGATCCTTCGTACGTTCCATTTTCAAATCAAGTTCCCGATCCCAATAATTATTAATCACGGTTGCTGACGCTATCGTCAACGTTGAGCCGATAATCGCCCATATAAGCAATAGAACGTTAATGTCCCATTTGGAAGCAACCATGAAACCACCTATCGCAGCAAATACATTAAGTCGAAGTAGCCGCGGTTTTGTCAATGCAATCCAGTCTTTAAGCACGAAGCTAGCCTCCCAAGTTATGCGACAAGACGCTGATGGCGTCTATCATCCATTGATGAATCGTTTTTAATCATACCGAAAAAAGAACACGATGACAACGTTCGACGGTTTTGTTCATCATTTTGCCACGTAAATTGTGACAAATCATTTAGTAACCAAATGGGCGGGTACACAATACAATAACTATGTAGTTTGATGCCTATGCCGAACAGCACATCAAACCGTCCTAAAGTCTACGAAAGGAAGTGATCTGTCAATTCCATGGCTGTCATCAAAACCAATTCCGAAGATACGAAGATGCTCGCTAGGCTCATGCGAGCGGAAGCAGAGGGCGAGGGCGAGCTCGGCATGCTTATGGTAGGCAACGTTGGCGTAAACCGTGTACTAGGAAATTGTATCGACTTTAGAAATCTTCGGTCCATCCCAGACATGGTCTATCAAAGTCCTGGCGGTTTCGAAGCAATCACCAAAAGCTACTTTTATCAAAGCGCTCGTGATAAAGATATTCGATTAGCAAAGCGGGTCATTAACGGCGAACGTCAGCACCCGGCTTCTAATGCATTATGGTTTTTCCGCCCAGCAGGCAGCTGCCCTGATACGTGGTGGGATCAGGCTAACAGCGGCAGGTATAAGAAACACTGCTTCTTCGTTCCAACGCCAGAGGATTGTCCGGCCGTTTATTAAAACTATTTCTAATGTATGAAAGTGAGGAAATTCTAAATGTCTAATGGTTATGGTTACAAAAATCAGGTAAGCCCCGCAAATACAGGTCCCGTTCAAGGATTCGGCTACGGCGGTTATGGTCAATACCAGTTTCCAATGGGGATGCAGCAGCCGATGGGCATGCAACAGCCAACTACGCTCCCAGCCAACTTTCAAACCCAACAAGCACAAGTCATTCCGCCAAATGTGCCAAGCGGATCGTTTATTACGCCACAAGGCGGCACTATCGTTGCAATGCCTACCGTTGAAGAATCCTATGTAGAAAATATTTTGCGTCTGAACCGCGGCAAAATGGCAACTTTTTATATGACTTACGAAAACAATCGCGAGTGGAACGCCAAAATTTTTAAAGGAATCATCGAAGCTGCTGGACGTGATCACATCGTTATTAGCGATCCAACGACTGGTATGCGCTACTTACTTTTGACGCTTAATCTTGATTATGTGACATTCGATGAGCCGATTGCTTATGAATATCCGTTCCAAGGCGGAGTAGTAAGCTCTTCCACTCCACTTGGCATGGCTACTCTCGGCACAGCAAATTCTAGCCGTTAATCGCTGCTTCGCCCTTTAGATGTGCCGGCTTAAACGTCCAAATGTGCATTTTCGCAGCTCCCCCAACAATAAAGCTCGAAATATGCATCCAAGAGGAACGCTCACTGCAGCGTTCCTTTTTGATTTGCTCTGCTTGCTCGCAGGTAGCTGCGTTCCATACCTCTACAAATAAACCCGGCTGATCTGTTCCTTCATATAATTGCACCTCGTGTCCTTCCTTTAGCAGCGAAGCTGTGTAGTCAAGATATTGTGCCCGAAATTCTGGTGAAACACGATATTCTGCAAAACAAATGTACATTTGCCTTCAGTCTCCTTTAGATTATATTGATAAAGTTGCTCCCCTCCGCCGATACTACATCTAATTATCGATTGGGGAGGACTTGTCATGGACACAGGCACACATCTTATCATGGGCATCGGTTTAGGGGGCCTTGCCGCAATTGATCCCGTGGTAGCAGCAAATCCAGCCATTCACACCGCTGTTTTGCTTGGCACAGTTATCGGATCGCAAGCGCCCGATTTAGATGGCCTACTTCGTTTAAAAGGCAATGCGATTTACATTCGCAATCATCGCGGCATCTCTCACTCCTTGCCGGCTATCGCCATTTGGACTGCGCTAATTACCGGCCTCCTCCAATTGTTTTACCGAGGCTCGCTCCCTTGGCTGCATATTGGGGGCTGGGTGCTGCTCGCCGTATGCGTGCATGTATTCACCGATTTATTTAATACTTACGGCACTCAAGCGATGCGACCCTTCACGGACAAATGGATCTCTTGGAACATTATACACATATTTGATCCCATCATTTTCACAACGCATGTCATAGCTATTTTACTGTGGGCAGGCGGATTCGTAAATCCAGCTTCAATATTCCCGCTTATGTACTTGTTTCTAGCCGTTTATTTTGTTTGGCGAACAGTTACCTCCAGAAGTACGCTGCAACGGATGAAGACGCTGGACACTGAATATCATGAAGGCGATGCTTATATCGTCATTCCAACGATTTCTCTAACGATATGGAATGTAGTCAAGCAAGTTAAAAATGGCGGATTCGCCATCGGAAATTTACGCAATAACAATTTAGTATGGATTGATTATGTGGAATGCTCTGATCACCCGGCAGTCGCCAAATCCAAAAACGATCCCGCCATTCGATCCTTTTTATATTTCACCAGCTTTGCCTGCGCAGACGTTCGGGAGCATACATGGGGCTATGAGGTCAGATGGTGCGACGTACGTTATCGCCATCGCAAGCAATACCCATTCGTTGGCGTTCTGCTTATGAATAAAAAGGATGAGACCATTGGCTCTTATGTAGGCTGGCTCAGCGATGAACGTTTATTGAAAAGATTGCGCATGGATACTTTTTAGTATTGACGTTCGAAAGCCCTTTGCTTCAAAATAGAGGGGGCTTTCTTTTTTTTGTTTTATATTATTGAAGAAAGTCGATCAGCCCTGTGCTAAAATGATGGTTACCATAATAAAAAGCCCAAGGATTACCCTTGGGCTTCATTTCATCACTGTGTATTAGAAGCGATTAACGGGAGCCGCCTGACAATTGTTGTTCAGCAATTTGAACAAGCTTTTTCGTAATATAACCACCTAGGGAGCCTGCATCACGAGTTGAAACATTACCGTAGTAGCCATCTTGAGGAATTTGTACGCCCAGTTCTTGCGCTGCCTCAAGTTTCATTTGTTGTAATGCTGCAGTTGCTTGTGGAACAACAAGTTGATTTCTGCTTCCTGCCATAATGTATTTCTCCTTTCGTCCTCTGCACTTTGATGTGTGTTGCAAGCTTGCAAGCTTATTATGTGCACCATCAAAGAATCTATTCTTAAACCATTAAAATATATTGACGATTTATTAAGGAGAGAAAACAAGATGTCCAAACCGCTTTCTTTGTTCTTTTCCGTACTAGCTATCGTATTTATGAGCGCTATGGCTATTTCCATCAGCTATAATGGCTGGTTTGTATTATTGTTTGGTTTGTTAAGCCTTTTCACTGTAGGAGCCGGCTTTATTACAAAAGCTCGTTTGCGCAGAAAAAAACAAGGCTGACGCTATGGCGTCAGCCTTGTAAGTACCTAAAAGATTAACCGCGAGGCGGCAGAAAACCCATAAGCTCTTTCACGTCTGCAAGTGTACGATCTGCGACCAAGGAAGCCTTTTCTGCGCCTTGCTTCAAGATTTGATGAATCTCGCCTGAACTGCGAATTTCATTATATCTAGCTTGCAGCGGTTCTATAACCGCAACCACCTGCTCCGCAAGATCTTTCTTGAAAGGTCCATAACCTTGCCCCTCATAACGAGCCTCGATATCTTCAATGCTCATATTTGCACAATGAGCATAAATACTCATTAGATTGCTAATCTCAGGTTTATTTGCTGGATCGTATTTCACTTCACGGCCTGAATCTGTTGTCGCTCTGCTAATTTTTTTGCGAATCACATCTGGAGAATCAAGCAGCGCGATGAAGCTTCCTACGTTTGGATTGCTTTTGCTCATTTTTTTGCTGGCATCATCAAGCGACATTACCCGTGCGCCTACCTTYGGAATATAAGGCTCCGGTATCGTAAAGTATTTGCCAAACCTTGTATTGAAGCGATGCGCCAAATCACGAGTAAGCTCCAAATGCTGCTTTTGATCGTCGCCAACAGGAACAAGATCCGCATTATAAACCAATATATCGGCAGCCATCAGCGTCGGATAGACGAATAGCCCCGCCCCAACAGAATCTTTGCCTGCAGATTTATCTTTGAACTGCGTCATTCTTTCCAGCTCGCCCATATTAGCAAGCGTTGTAAACAACCATCCAAGCTCAGCATGCGCGCGAACATGCGATTGTACAAATACATTCGCTTTGAGCGGATCTATGCCTGCAGCAATAAATAATGCGGCTACCGCTTCCGTTTGTTCTCTTAAGGCAGCCGGCTCCTGTGGAACCGAAATCGCATGCAAATCAACAATCATAAAAAAGCATTCTTCTGTATGCTGCAGCTTTACGAAGTTTTGCATGGCGCCAATGTAGTTTCCAAGTGTAAGCTGACCGCTTGGCTGAATACCGGAGAGTACTTTTTTCATAATGCTTCGACCTCTTTCTTGTCAATTTTAGTCTAAAAAAAAACGCAAAAAATCCCCCGCCGCAAGGGACGAAGGACCGTGGTGCCACCCTAATTCGCTTATGGTACGCTTTGTTATACAATCGAAGCGTATTAAAAATCCCATAAGCCTTGTTGCTCCGTAACGGGGAGCGTCCGTACAAACATCTTCGGCTGCTCGTGCAGCCAGTTTCCGTTCATAGGCTCCGGGGCCCATTCAGCATCGTTGTTTGCACCGGTTCGCAGCAACCACCGGCTCTCTGTACGCAATCCAATCGAGCCTACTTATTCCCATCATTGCATTTAAAACGATTATACATCTGTAATCGTTAATGTCAAGCGATACGAAAGTTGTCCTATCCCGCATCGATACCGCATAAGCTATAGTCATAATCGTAATCCTTACATAAAGAAAGGATATTGTACTATGGCAAAATTTCTTTACCGCATCTGCACCCCATTGCTCGGAGTAGGCTGCTTGATCATGCTCGCCCTTATCGTAACCAATCGAGAGCTTCCCACACATCTTTTTAGTATCACTAATTTGCAATCCTTCAAAATATTATTTATAAGCATTATTTTAGAAGCATTTCCATTTATCCTGCTCGGGGTGATCTTTTCTGCACTTCTGCAAGTCTTCGTTTCGGACGAGCTCATTCAAAAATTCATGCCCAAAAACCCGGTATTAGGCGTTCTTTTTGGGGCGCTGCTAGGCATTTTATTCCCATTATGTGAATGCGGAATGATACCGGTTGTCAGGCGGCTTATTCGTAAAGGCATGCCTGCTTATATCGGAATCGTTTATTTATTGGCAGGCCCCATCGTTAATCCAATCGTTTTTACATCAACCTTTGCTGCTTTTCGAACGACGCCAGAAATGGCTTATGCACGAATGATATTGGCCTTTGTCATAGCCGTTATTATCGGCCTGCTCCTTTATAAATTTATGCGAAGCAGTCCGCTCAAATTAGCTCAACCGTTTCATTTAATCAAGCAGGGTCATACACATAGCCACAATCACACCCATAATCATGAGCATGGGACAAGCGGTACTGGATTCCGTGGAAGAGCCGCCTCAACCCTATCACATGCTTCAAACGAGTTTTTTGAAATGGGCAAATATTTTATTTTCGGAGCAATGTTGACCGCCATTATTCAAACGGTTATTGATCGCAGCACCTTTGAGGCATTTGCTGATCAGCCTTTATTTTCATACCTTTTCATGATGGGCTTTGCTTTTATTTTATCAATCTGCTCCACTTCAGATGCTTTCATTGCTTCATCGTTCAGCGGCATGTTTGATTTTGGACCGCTGCTTGCTTTTCTTGTATTCGGCCCAATGATCGATCTTAAAAATACGTTAATGCTGCTAACGACATTCCGTATTAAATTCGTATTTATTCTCATTGTACTAACCGCGGCGCTAACCTTCATCGGCGCTTGGATAATGGAGGCGCTGCTATGATTCATCATCTTTTGCGTGCCGCAATTCTTACAGGTTTTGCTCTGTTTATTCTCTACTTGGATCGAACGGGTGAAATGGCTCTTTATATCGCTCCAAAAATGGAGGTATACGTAAAGCTGTCAGCGTTAGGTCTCTATGCAGCAGCTATTTATCAAGTCTATGCCGCTTTACAGAAACGTATCGGAAATCAAACGCCAAGCTGTGATTGCGAGCACGAGCCATCTCCATCCGTGTTCAAAAACATCATCATTTATGGGTTGTTTATTTTTCCGCTGCTGCTCGGTTTTCTCGTCCCTGCCGGGACGCTTGGGAGCGATATTGCTTCAAAAAAAGGGATCAGCTTATCTGGAATTTCAACAGCTGAAGAGAATGGTTCCGGAGTCGATGCCTTTTATCCTTTCGATGGCTATATGGARGCACATACAGCATACGCGAAGAAACTGTACAGCCAACCACTTATCCGTGTACCTGATACTCAATTTATTGAGACGTTGACGACATTTGATCTCTTTCGAGAGAAACTAATCGGTAAAGAAGTTGAAATTTCGGGGTTTATTTACCACGAGGACGAGATGGGCAAGGAGCGATTTGCGGTCAGTAGATTTGCAATGAATTGTTGTTCAGCCGACGCTATGCCTTATGGACTTATGGTATCTTGGCCTAAAGCGATGGATTACGCCGACGATGAATGGGTGACGGTGACAGGAAGGTTAACGACATCAACTTATATGAATCATGTTGTCATGACTTTAGAAGCCCAGCGGCTTGAACGAATCAAGGTGCCGGAATCGCCTTATGTGTATCCTGATCTTGATTTCGGACAATAAAATGAGGAGCTGACGGATGCCGTCAGCTCTTTTTTTTCTTTACGTAATTTTGTTTATTGTGAATCCCATAAATCATTTCTTTTCGGATAATAGCGAGAATTCCAATTGGCCATATTGTAATTAGATTCAAAAAGTATGCTTGCCGACCAAGAATTAGCGCTTGAACGAACGGAAAAATCATATAAAATTTCGCCATGCGACCAGTCTTTCCTAAACTTAAGCGATTCAATGGCCATTTGTTTAAATGCCTGTACCTGAACAGCTGTCAGTCCTTTATCGACACTCTCGAACTTTCCATTTTTGCATTCGATTGGATGGTGCCTAACCCCAAATTTACCCACCGCATTGTTTCGAATATGTATTAATACTGTACCAGCCGTAGCGTTTGTCAGTTCACTTTCAAGCTGACGAAACACAAATTCAACTTGACGAGCGAGAGCTGCAGATTCCGTTTGCATACTTATTATCCTCCTTTATGATTTATTAGGCATGAGTTTCCACTTAGGTCTCAACGCATATTATATAGTCCATTTCTATCATTATCAATATACTAAACAACATTATTTTTGTTTATTTGATATTATTCGACTCTCATTTAATGATTATATAACTTATTTTTACATAATTAAAGAAAGATCATTTCATTACATCTAAATAAAATGAACCTTGCGAACTAAAATAATATTTTTTATTTAATTTTYCAATTCTAATTTCAAGATGCTTTTCTTTCTTACTTAGGAGTTATGTACCATGCAATCTAAACCATCAATTAATAATAAAAATGATTTCTAATTACCGATAATGGTATCATTTTCTATTTATTGTTACACCGAAAACGTATTTAGTATTTTCCGAAGCGCCGCATGCGGTCATTATTTATCTATTTTTTATGAATCGACAATTATAGACCAATTTCGCAGCTGGTGCTATAATATGGATATTCTATTAAAAGGAGCGCTTACATAATGATCCAATGGTACTATTCGCTTTCCGTGCGCAATAAGCTGCTGATTACTTCTTACCTAAATTTAGCAGTGTTTGCCCTCATTATGCTTGTCATATTATCAGTATCAGGCGGCTCGCTTATCGCTGGAATTATTTTCACAATCATTATGGCAATCGCTACGCTTCCACTCGTTTCCTTCATCGAGAGATCCATCAATAATTCATTTGATGAAATTAAAGGAACTGCGCTTCGTATTTCCAAAGGTGATTTCACTCAAAAAATCGACACAACGTCTTCATCAGCTTTAGGCGAGCTTGGACATTCGTTTAACAGTATGATTGATAAACTTCGCGACATTCTAACGGAAACGACGAACATCATCCGTCATGTGTCCGATACAAGTCACAGCATTTTTGACAAAAATAATAATATTCAAATCGCGATGCAGCAGGTTGCTGCTTCCGCAAACGAGCTTGCTACTGGCGCAAACGAAATTTCCGAGGACGTTTCCGAGATGAGCGAATCCATTACTGAGATCGAAGAGAAAGTTTCCGATTACGCTACCTCAACTAAGGAAATGAACACACGCTCTGAGCAAACGCTTCAGCTCGTAGATAAAGGCATGAAGGCTCTTGATATTCAAGCCGACGGCATGCGCCGCAACGTTGAGGCAACCGAGAAGGTATCAGCTACAATTGAAGATCTAGCCCGCAAAGCAAGAGGCATTAGTGCAATTACGACGACTATTTCCGATTTGGCTGAGCAAACTAACCTGCTTTCATTGAATGCCTCTATCGAGGCTGCAAGAGCAGGCGAGCACGGCCGAGGCTTTGCCGTTGTTGCACAGGAAGTCCGCAAGCTTGCTGAGGAATCCAGCGCTTCAACTAAACAAGTATTCAACCTAGTGAAAAGTATTGATGAGGGTATCAAGCAAACGATCAGCAATATGAAAACAAACGAAGAAGTCGTTAAGCTGCAAACGGAGCATATTAAGGAATCCGAAGTCGTATTCTCAGAAATTGTACAAAGTGTTCAATTTATTACGGATAAAATTTATGTTTTCTCCCAAGAAAGCGACGCTATGCTTGAGAGTGCCCGCAAAATTTCCGGAGCCATCCAAAACATATCCGCGATTACGCAGCAATCGGCTGCTGGCACGGAGCAAGTATCCGCTTCGATGAATGAGCAGATCGCATCTGTACAAGCAGTGGTAGAAGAAACGGAACGTATGCGTACAATGGCGGCTCAGCTGCTCAGAACCATCAATGTTTTCAAAATGAAATAATCAAGTATTTGATTGCTTATCGCGTAACAAAAAAAGACCATAATCTTTCCATTCAAAATGGATGATTATGGTCTTTCTTATTTTACGCCTGCTGCTTGCAGCGATATTCTTCACGCTGTTCTGCACGAACACTTTCTTTAACCCTTGGGCAAGTATAACAATAATAGCCGCCATCAACTAAGTAATACAAGCAGCATGCTGCTTTCAGCCGAACCTGCTTATCTTTGTCTCCCAATGACTCTGTCATACGGAATTTCACATCAAGCGGATTTTTGCTTCTGCCGAAAACATCGCCATCAAGTGATTTGACCATATTGAAATAGGTCACAATGCTTTGCTTTGCCTGTTCATCTACTTCGGCACTCAGCATTCTGTCATACCCATATTCAAGCGTGGTAGGAAGCTGGCTCCAAAGCATGCCTACTTTCAACGTTCCTACCTTTGCAATCATGTCAAATATAGGACGTATCGTATGCTCAAAAAAAAAGCTGATTTTATCCTTAATCCACATGTCTTGTTCATCTAAAAGTAGTGGAGCCGCTACAAATTCAGAGTTATGTAAGTAAAAGCTGACAGCAATATATTCATGATTGTTATATTCAGCCTTGTATATTTGAACTGTTAAATTGTTAAGTGATAAATCCGGCGCTTGTTTCAAAACAGACAACGTATAAAGCAAGCCCAGCATAGGCCCGCGAAACCAACCTGCCATGTACACTTCCCCTACGGAAGGGTCCATGCCTTTAACTAGCGGTGTATAGAAAGCTAATAATTGCTTCAATTTGTTCTCATCCAACAGATCTATTGCAGGGCAGGTAAACAGAAGATTTTCTCGTTTATTTACCGTTAAATCATAGCTGTCCTCCAACATCGCAAACAACGCTTCATTCATTGATGTTCTCGTCCTTCCATAACATGAATGTACAATAATAAACGATACGATTTATTATACAACGGACGAAAATGATTATCAATTGCATTTCGTTATCTCATTGTGACAGTTAACTCACCAAGCTGCTCGATTTCCACGGTTACCACATCACCTGATTTTAAATAAACCCTTTGATCTCTCGGGTATCCGATTACTACCCCTTCCGGAGTCCCTGTTAATATGATATCGCCAGGTACGAGTGTCATATGCTTAGAAATATAACTAATTATAGATGGGCAAGAAAAAATCATATCTTCCGTATTCGAATGCTGCTTTTGAACACCGTTTACGCGGCAAGAAATAGTGAGCTTATCCGGATCATTTACTTCATCTGCCGTTACGATATAAGGACCAATTGGTGCAAATCCGTCGCAGCTTTTGCCAAGCATCCACTGAGATGTACGGCGCTGCAGGTTTCTTGCTGACAAATCATTAGCGCAGCTATAGCCAAAAACATAATCAAGCGCATCCGCTTCTTCGATGTTTTTTGCCGTTTTTCCTATAATGATCGCAAGCTCAGCTTCATAATCCACCTCATTGCTCGTAAGCGGCAGCTCCACCTCATCACCATGTGCACTCAGGGCATTGGCAAATTTATTAAACAAAATAGGGGAGGTCGGAATTTCAGCTTTCGTCTCCTCTGCATGCTTGCGGTAATTTAAACCGACGCAAATTATTTTTTGCGGGTTCGAAACGACCGGTGCGTAAGCGAAATTTGTGTCCTCAAGCACATACATGTGGTTGTTAGTTGCAACGACAGCCTCAATAACCGCTTGAAGTTCCGCTAATGCTGTTTTACCGCCTCTTATAACTTCTTCTATAGAAAGCGGAGCTGGAATATCCAGAGCTTGAGAGGCCATTTTAATATCAATAATTCCTAAGTCAACCTGCACGCCGAGTTTTAGTTGATCGGATTGCTTAAACTGCAATAACTTCATAAAAGATAACCTCCCTGCCATGAATTGGTGAACTATGTTTAGTTTAAGCCTCTCTTTTTTTAAAGTAAAGCGCATGAAAGTATGCAGCATGGGTAAAATAGCGGCACGGCTTGTTTACAATCAATCATGGGGACTGATGCAAATGTGGAAAACACCACATAAAATGGGGAAGACTGTGGCGGGCATTGCTTTAATCGGTTTTATGCTGCTTAACCTATCAACCGATTCCTATGCTTCAACTGCTGATAAGCAGCAAATAGCTCAGTTCAAACCTGCAAAAGAATCAAAAAAACGAAAAACGGCTGTCGTGTCTTGGGATAGGCTTCATAGGCAATTTCCCAATGCCTTTCTCCTTAATGGGCCTCGTAATAAGAAAAGAGTCGCGCTAACGTTTGATGATGTTCCCGATCCCAGATATACACCAGCTATTTTGGATATATTAGCGGAGCATGATGTTTGCGCTACTTTTTTTATTGTAGGGAACCGTGCTGCCAAATACCCTGCATTAGTAAAGCGGATACATAACGAAGGGCATGTCATTGGAAATCACTCTTATGACCATGCCATTTTTTCAAAGCTTACTTTAACGAAGTATCAGAAGCAAATTTGGAGAACGGACACCATAATTAAAAATATAGTTGGATATTCCCCTCATTTTATACGACCGCCATACGGTGAACTGCTGCCTCAGCAAGTAAGATGGAGCAAGCAGGCTGGTTTTGCTATCGTCAACTGGGATGTGGATTCCATAGATTGGAAAAACAATCCTAGCAGCGCATTGGTGCTGCAAAATATAAAAAGAACACTTCAACCTGGATCGATTATTTTACAGCACGCAGGCGGAGGAGTCGGACAAAATTTATCCGGCACGGTTGCTGCACTCCCGAAGCTCATCCAATTGCTGGAAAGCAAAGGGTATGAGCTCGTTACATTGCCTGAACTCGTCGGACAATCCGCAGCCCGTTGAGTTTTCTGTACAAAAAAAGGCAATCCCTCATGAAGAGTGGATTGCCTTTTCCATCTATATTTTTATTCAAGAACGAATACTTTCACGTTTTGGATACCAAAAGACATGGCTTGGCTTGTTGAGCCTGGTACAAAAATATCAACGCGATTGCCTTTAATCGAACCGCCAATATCTGTTGCTGTTGCAATCATTCCGCCTTGCGGCAAACCATTATAGGAATACCCTGTCACATAAAGCTTTGTGCCAAGAGGTATCATTTTCGGATCTACGGCAATCGTACCAACCTGGAGCTTGTCTCCAAAGTAGTCAACTGCTCCCCACTTGCCATTCTCAGATGCTGCTGCTGTATAAGCCGTAGCTTGTACGAGAAGCGCCTTCGAGTAAGCGTATTCTTTACCATTCATGGCTTTAACTGTTTTTGAGGAGTCGTCAGCTGCTGAATTCATCGTTGCTGGTTTCTTCTCTACAGAAGCTTCTGTGGAAGGTATAGTAAGCTTTAAACCTTTATATAGGTTAAGAGGATCGATTTTTGGATTAGCCTCCATTAGTGTATCCAAAGGTACACTGTACTGCTTGGATAGCTTCCAGAATGTATCATTGTCATTCGCTGTATGTGTTTTCGAAGCTGCACTTACTGTTCCTGCTGCCATCATAACCGATAATCCTACTACTGCTGCTGCTAATGTACGTTTTTTAAACATGGGGTAAATCCTCCTGTGCGTTCCCGAAGTTTCACAACTTCGATCACGTGATTATAAATCTTGTTAAGGGCGGTTGTCCGCCCTTAACGTATTGCTGTTATCTAAGGTTTAAGGAAAGACTAGCCGATAAACATTTGAACCCATTCGCCGTTTACATAACCAACGCCGATTTTTGTAAAGTTGCCGCTAAGAATGTTTGCTTTGTGACCTGGGCTGTTCATCCAAGCAGTCATAACATCTTGTGGTGTTTTTTGACCAGAAGCAATGTTCTCACCAGCATAAGAATAAGTCACTCCGAAAGAACGCATCATATCAAATGGAGATCCGTATGTCGGCGATGTGTGGCTGAAGTAGTTGTTAACGTCCATATCTCTTGCTTTCTCTGACGCTACTTTCGTAAGAAGCGTATCGCTCTTCAAAGCGGACAAGCCAACTTTAGCACGTTCCTTGTTAACTAAGTCGACAACTTGTGATTGATAAGCACTCAAATTGGAAGCCCCTGTGTCGGTACCTGTTCCAGGTTTTGTTTCAGTTCCTGTACCAGTTCCCGGTTTTGTTACTGTTCCAGTACCTGTTCCTGGTTTTGTTACTGTTCCTGTGCCTGTTCCCGGCTTAGTTACTGTTCCAGTACCTGTTCCTGGCTTAGTTACTGTTCCAGTGCCTGTTCCTGGCTTAGTTACTGTTCCAGTACCTGTTCCCGGATTAGTTACTGTTCCAGTACCTGTTCCTGGTTTTGTTACTGTTCCTGTGTTACCGCCTGTCGTAGGCCATTGAATGAAGCTGCCATTCAAAAGCTTGCTAATATCTATTCCATATTTATCACCGATCTGTTTGATCGTATCTTGGCTAATGAGGCATGGTTGTTGAATCGTGGAGAAAGTTTTCACAGCCGGTGCTGCACCTGCCGTTGGAGCCGTAAAACCTGCGCCGATCACCGTTGCTGCGATTATGCCAGCGACACCTACACGTATTGGTTGCATCTTCATGAATGAATCCTCCTAATAAGATAAGTTTTTGTAAAAAAGCGTCTGACGACTGAAGCTTTTTCAGCTGCGCATTCGTTTCGTTTGCGCATCGTTCTTCCTGACGCCACTTATCTTACCATGGGGTTTTTGGTGTTTCATGACACAAAAACTGGTAATCGCGTGAAAATAGCTAGCAAAACAGCACCATTACTGCTTTATGAGAATATGCTCATCACCGCTTTTTGCTGCTTTTAGAGCTGTCCGCTAGCTTTTCGAAGCTCATTTGCGAGCCGATGAATTTCATCTTTCTCCGCTTTGGTGGTTGCTGCAAACCATGCTGGAGAGAGCCAAGTAGAGATAATTTTGTTAGCATCTGATGCGTTCATATCAACATCCCTCCAGTCACGAACAAGCTCTAAGAAAGCCGCTTTGTTAACTGAACTTCCTGGACATGTTTTCGCTGGATTCATTTCGCGATGAAACAAAATTTGACTGTCTGGCAGCTTCCACATGGCAGCAATTTGACTTGTCAGCTTAACGGCTGAAGCAAGCTGAGCACCTTCCAGCTTCTCAGCTCCAACATCAAAATTACCGATCATCTCGAACATAAACGGATGTATGCGGTCTGGATCAGGGTCGTTGTAGCCAACAGCAGAGGCCGGAGCCTCCAGAAGAGAACGCCCCTCCCATATATAGCCGTCAGGGTCGATCGTTGCGTGCTGGGCGATATCACCCCAATTTTGTGTAATCGCATGAAACCGCCACATCCCTTGAATGATTTTCATTTTATCCGCAGCTCTGCGATAATCCACAATAGTCGGCTTCCATGTTCCATGCACATGAATCTGCGAAAACTTCACTTTTGATACGAATGGTTTCAAATACTCAACATACTCCGCAAAAGTAAACCTTTGAAAATATTTGCGCTCTACGACCATTTCGCAACGCATCCTCTCGATAAACAATTGCTATATTTTATGCGATACATGAATGAATCGAGACGGCAAACACATAAAAAAAGCAAGCCATGGATATATTCCACGACTTGCTTCTTGTTTTTATAAATCAATTTTTGCTTATCGAGTGCCGAGTTTGATGTTTCCCGTCTCCGACTCCATGCTTATTTTGATATCACCGCTGCCGATTACACCTTCAATATTATTTTCTGTTTCCTTGTTAACCGAGAAACCATCCCAATCCACCTT
>NZ_JBFTSN010000034.1:0-34182 GCF_056400045.1 Paenibacillus sp. 01L418 | reverse complement strand
CACTCTATCCTTATCATATCCGAAGTTTAGAAGAGGCACAAAGGAGAATTGAAGAATATTTGCATTTCTATAATAACGAGCGACCGCAGAGAAAACTAAAAAAACTGACGCCTGTTGCTTACAGACGTCAGCTTTCTGCCTAGGTGTTTTTTGCAATGTCTACAAATAGGGGTCTTGACCAATAGAGGGAAGGTGTCATTTTTTTATTTCTAAAACTAATTGCGAGAAGCAAGATAGGGAATTAATCCGTTTGCGATCACTTGATGACCTCGATCATTGGGATGGATAGGCAGAGTACCGCTCAATGCATCTTCTAATCTGCCATTACGATAGCCATAGATTAGTGAGGCTTGTTTTCCTTCAAACCATCTATGAGCGGGAGCGATTTGTGCATGATAGCTTTGGGCAACCTCAATCGTTGTGTAATTTAATTGGTCGATAGCAGCAGCTGCTAGAGAACTATTCGGAAACGGATTATATTGCGTGCAGCAAATAATACGGGCGTCGCTTACGCTTTTTATATGAGCGAGAATGGCTCGTAAATTTTGCCTGTAGGGAGTTAAGATCGGTTTTATAGCTATTTGCTGTTGGTTCTTAATCGAAGACAATGCAGCGTTTGCTAAATCTACCCCTCCAATCCAAACAGAAACAACATCGGATTTGCTTATAGCAGCGGAACCCTTCCAGATGACTGCGTTTAATAGATCATGACTGGTCCAGCCCGGACGTGCTAATACATATCCAGTTGCCCTGCGGGAACGGGAGCGTGAATTTAAAGCGGCAACGGCTAGTTGGGGATATGCTTTTGCGAGTGAGGAGGCATTCTCCCCATAGGTAATAGAATCTCCAAGAGCTGTATAGAGCATAACGATATCACCCACCCTATTCTTAATCATATAGACAATGCAAATAGGCTAGTAAAGGTTTGACATTGACAATTAACAGTCGTTTATTCTTCTATTTCGCTAGTGCATCTCTATAGTTATAGTATTGCAATGCTATGCTGTTTGCGTGGACATTTGTTCAGCAGCATGTAAATTAGATAAATTCATTAATAATTATTGACTTCATTTCAAATGATTTGTACGCTGTGCTGAGGAGCAAAGTCTATCAACATAGGAGTCGACAGAATGAAGCTTATAGAAGGTAACCGAATAATTAATCGTAAAAGCTTTCTGAAGTATCCATCATTTTATCGCAAAATGATTGTTTTTACGTTATTATCATCAATCATTCCTATCATTATCCTTGGGATCACCAGCTATATTTTAACTTCCAAAACGGCTAAAGATAATGCCAGCCAAGACATTACTCAGGTCTTAAGCTACGCTTCAGAGACCATCGATAATGGGCTTGAAAGAGTAGAGAATAACTTAATTCAGCTGGAGATGAGCTCGTTCTTCACTTCAGACTTGAAGGAAATGAAACGTACCAATTATTCCGGTTTTTATTCGAGTATCTATCAGAACATGTTGGCTTTTATGAACGGAAACCCACTTGTTAAGGATATTTTGCTATATACATTGGACGAGAATTATTTGATTTCGTCTACTTACGGTGGCAAAAAAATGGAGTCGGCAGTGGAACGGGAAAAGTATGAGAAGCTGCTGGAAAACAATCAGCAATTAGTTTGGCAGGCTGGTTATTCCCAAGGCGGTCAAGTGTACGATTCTGGTATTACCTTAACGAGTACAATTCCTTTACATACAAAAGATCCGATCGGTATTATTCAAGTCATTATTGATAATAAAGCGTTTGAATCTCTAACTAAAAAATTTTTGAAATACAAGAACCAGCATATGTTTGTAATCGATGAAGGCGGCCAGCTCGTATTCCATATGAATGGATCTGAAGTGCCTAAAGATTTGTTTGAGTTGATAACGGTTTCACATGAGGGCAAGCAAGAGTTTTTATATCAATGGCAGGACCGGGAGTACTTAGTTACTTCTATGGTATCTCCAATCAAGAAGCTGCTGTTTGTGGATATGATTCCAACAGCGGAGCTTTACAGCAGCGCAAGGAAGATTGCGGGTATAACGATTGGCATCGTGCTTGTTGTTCTTGCTGCGGGAATTACGCTTGCTATGATTGGCACGAAAAGGGTATATAGTCCGATTCGGAAGCTGGTCTCTCATATTAGTGATAATCAACAAGCGGATATGGGGACAGACGAATTTAATTATGTGCAGCAGCGGTGGAAGGAAATTAACAGTAAGGCGAGTCAGCTGGAAGGCCAAATCAATCAGCAGTTTCCGCTTATTCGGGAGTTGTTTGCTTTAAGGCTATTGGAAGGGCAGTTTAGTCATGAACGACGTGAACATTTGCATGAGCTTCTGCGCAGATACGCTATTCCAGAGACACAATGTGCAGCTGTTTTTATTATTTCATATGATCACCTATCGGACGCAGGCAAGTTTCAAGAGTCGGATAAGGATTTAATTTTGTTTATTATAAAAAATATGACGACAGAATTGCTGGAGCAGCAGCAGCTAGAAGGCTTGGTCATTAATGGATTAAATGATCAAGTTGTGGTTTGGTTGTGGACAGAAGATGAAGAAATGAATGCATGGTCAAACAATCTGAAGTCTGGCATTGAAAAAATACGACAGCAGATCACTCATTTTCTGCAATCTCCAGCAACGATTGGGTTAAGTCGTGCAGCCTCGCAGGTAGAGGAATTGCCCGATTTATATCGTGAGGCGCAGCTTGCTATTTATTCGAGGATGATTAATGGCGGCAATCAGATTATTGAGAGCAAAGGGCTTGCGGTTTCAATGATGTATCGTTATCCAGCAGAGATCGAGAACCATCTTATCGATTCATTGCAGGTCGGTGATCTCGCTGAAACGAAGCGTTTGCTTGATGCTTTTTCCAATAAAGTTCAATCTGCTGTGCATAATCCCGAGCTTATTAGGATGTCGTACGATCAATTGTTGTCTACGACTTTACGAACCGTCTACTTAATGAATATGAGTCCAGAGCAGCTATTTGGAAGAACCGCTAGTGAGCTCAATTTCGATATGAGATCATGTGCAACAATTCATTCCATTAATGAGTGGCTGATAGATCGTATATTTGAGCCGATTATGATGTCCGTGAGCGGCAAGCGGAATCAAGAGTATGAGCAGCTTATAGAAAAAGTGACAGACTACATTGCGGCAAATTATAATCTTGATATTTCTCTGGATCAGTGTGCACAGATTTGCAATCTGACTCCTCAATATTTAAGCAAGCTGTTTAAGCGAACGATGGACATCTCCTTTATTGAGTACCTCACACAAGTTCGTGTAGAGAAGGCTAAGGAGCTGCTGGAAGCAACAGATTTGATGGTGAATGAAATAGCAGAGCAGGTAGGCTACAACCCTAAAAATTTCATTCGTGTATTTAAGAAGCAGGTTGGATTGCCTCCGGGACAATATCGAGAAATGCATCGCAAGTAAATTGCCATACAAAATCGAATAGGCTTATTTCAAAAAGGCTTTGCTAAGAGTGAGAGAATTGTAACCTCTCCATTTTGCAAGCCTTTTTTTTATTTTATGGGGTGCGAATTTATAATCTGGCAGGGGTTAAAGAGATTAATTAATGAGACTCGAAGCAGCCACAAACCGTGTAGCAGCAAGGGATTCTCAATTATTGCTCAGTCGTGCTGAGCGAATAAGAATTGGTCATTGCCCGGCGGAAGCTTCGGCTTGTAAGATGCAGACATGAAACCATATGAGCAGCCAAGTTTAAACAAAATTGTTGGAGGTGGTGAAACCCTTGCCGCAATCTAATCCTGAATTAGCGAACGCAAGTTTATCACAAGGACATGAACCTAAGTGGCAAAAAACGAGAGATTCAAAGTGGTCTCAATTTAAAGTCATTTTAGGCCGAGAAAAATATTTGTACGTATTAGCGCTCCCGGGTATTCTCTTCTTTCTTATTTTCAAGTACTTGCCCATATGGGGGCTGGCGTTAGCTTTTAAAAACTATTCCCCATACTTAGGCTTTTGGCAAAGCGAGTGGGTCGGATTCAAATATTTTAATGAGTTTTTCACGAATCCAGACTTCCTGCTTTTATTTAGAAATACGATGGCGATTAGCTTGCTGAACATCGTTTTCTTTTTCCCGATTCCCATCGTTCTCGCTATTCTCATTAATGAGGTTCACAATCGCACATTTAAGAAAACCATTCAAACGATTATTTATTTACCGCACTTTTTGTCTTGGGTCATTATTGCAGGGATTTGCTTTATAATCCTCGGACAAAGCGATGGTATTATTAACAAGATTATTGTCGAATTAGGTGGCAAACCGATCGGTTTCTTGACGGAGCCGAATTACTTCTGGGGTTTGTTGACTGCACAGAGCATTTGGAAAGAAGCAGGCTGGGGCACAATTATTTTCCTCGCTGCCATTGCGGGTATTAATCAAGACTTGTATGAGGCAGCGCAAATTGATGGTGCAAACCGTTGGAAGCAAATTGTGAATGTTACGCTGCCTTGCATAAAGAGCACAATTATTGTATTGCTCATTTTGCGGCTTGGACAAGTGATGGAGGTTGGGTTCGAACAAATTTACTTAATGATGAGTTCTCCTGTATCACATGTGGCTGATGTATTTGATACGTATGTATACCGAACGGGCATTCAAAATGGTCGCTTCAGTTATGCGACGGTCGTGGGCATATTTAAATCGGTGGTTGGTCTTATCCTTGTCGTTACAGCCAATCGTTTAGCTAAAAAATTCGGTGAGGAGGGTCTTTACTAATGCATAAGTCCCTCGGTTATAAAGTGACAAACGGTATTATTTATACGGCGCTTGGTCTAATTGGACTCATCACGCTGCTGCCTTTTCTATATGTCATTGTTGTTTCCTTTACAGATCCCTCGGAGTATTTGAGAAAGTCGTTAATTATAATTCCAGAGAAGTGGAGCCTTTCCTCCTATAAGTACATTTTATCGACTCCAATGTTTATGCGTTCATTGGGGGTCAGCGGCTTCTTGGCTGTTGTGGGTTCGGCAATCGGTATTATCGTTACAAGCGCTTTGGCTTATGCCTTGTCGCGGAGACGATTTTTCGGTAAAAAGTTTTTCCTCGTTGCGATTCTAATGACGATGCTGTTCAACCCGGGTATGATTCCGAACTTCCTTTTGGTTGAAAGCTTGGGGCTTATCGATACCGTGTGGGCGTTGATTTTACCGGCTATTACGAGCGCTTGGTACGTATTTTTGATGAGAAATTTCTATCAGGAATTGCCGGAGGAGCTGGAGGAAGCAGCGAAGATCGATGGATGCAATGATATTGGGGTTTTCTTTCGAATTATGTTTCCAATCTCGATGCCAGCAGTCGCTGCGTTTGGGCTATTCTTTGCAGTAGGCTTCTGGAATACGTACTTCAACGGCGTATTGTACATTAACTCGGATGAACTTCGTCCGATGCAGGTTGTGCTGCAGATGATGCTGATTCAAGCTTCAACCAATATAGCGGACCCATCCGTAGCTGCAATGCTGCAGAGTGAGCAAATGCTCCCACCAGAGACGATCAAGATGGCGGCGGTAGTCGTTGCGTCTCTGCCTATCATTATGGTTTATCCGTTCCTGCAGAAGTATTTTGTAAAAGGTATGCTGGTTGGTTCCGTAAAGGGTTAACGGACAAACGACCATTATATAGGGATTTACTACAAATAAGGGAGGGTTTTAAAAATGAAAAAAAGAAGCTTTGGCATGACGCTTTTGACGCTCGTTCTTACGACAAGTTTAATTGGCTGTTCGAATGGTGGCGAAGCTAAATCGGCCGGCAATAAAGAGGGTAAACAAAAGCCAGTTGATATTAATATTGGCACGATGACTTATGGTGAATCTCCTAGCAGTGATCTCGAAAGTGTCCAGAAGCTCAATGAAAAACTAAATGTAAAGCTGAGCATCGATTTTTATCCGATTAATAGCTATAAAGAGAAGCTGAATGCTTTGCTTGCTTCCAAGAGCTTGCCTGATGTCATTCTTATCGAGGATATCAATGATCCTGCATTCTCAACCGCGATTGAGCAGGGTGCATTCTGGGATTTGACCCCGTTCTTGCAGCATTATCCGAACCTAGCAGGTTATCCGGAGAATGCGATTGAGAACATTAAGTTCAAGGGTAAATCCTACGGTATTCCGCGTGTTCGCCCATTGGATGGACATGAATCTCTCATTATTCGTCAAGATTGGCTTGATAAAGTGGGGCTGAAAGCACCAACGACGATGGATGAGCTCTACAAAGTATTAGAAGCTTTTACAAAAAATGATCCGGACGGCAACGGTAAAAACGATACCTTTGGTATGGTGCAAGCGAGTGTCAGCCCTTATATGATGACGATGTTTGGCGCAGGCACAGCGTGGAAGGAAACAGCTGAAGGCGGTCTTGAGCCATACTGGCTGACAGCTGAAGCAAGAGAAGCGCTTGAATTCTGGAGCAAGGCGTATGGCGATGGTCTTATTACGCCGGACTTGCCAGTGATGAAGCCAAGCCAAGTGAAAGAAATGATGATTCAAGGCAAAGCGGGCATCTCCTTCGGCAATATTAACGAAGCGTTTATTTTCGGACAAGAGCTGCAAAAAATTAAGCCTGAAGCAGAATTGAAGGCGTATGAAATTCCAGCTGCCAAAGACGGCAAAAAGTACAATGAACAAGCATATGGCTACTATGGATTGTTCCTAGTCAGCAAAAAGGTTAGCGAAGACAAGCTGAAGAAAATTCTTGAGGTTTATAACGAAACGGCGACTGAAGAAGGCTACAATCTCGTTACCTATGGTATTAAAGACAAGGATTATACCGTATCGGAAGATGGTTCAATCGTTCAAACCGATGAAGGCAAGAAAAAAGCATATGGTACAGCGACGACTGCACAATGGATTTCCGGTTATTTCAACAAATATCAACGTGCTGAAGGACCTGGCATGCCGGCAGAAGTTAGAGATTACAACCGCCAGCTGGTAGATACCATCTCAGCATCTTCAATTAAGAATCCTGCTGCAGGGCTGCCAACGACTGAAGTATGGATGGAAAAAGGCGGCGATTGGCAGAAGAAGTTTGTTGATATGTACACAAACGTTGTCATCCGCAAAGCAAGCATGGAGGACTGGGACAAGTTTATTGGCGGGCTTAAAGCCGACGCCAGCTTCCAGCAGCATCTGAAAGAAACAAGTGATTCTTACAAAGCGTTAGCAAGCAAGTAAGTAAATAAGCCCGGTAAGTTCGAATAGGTCAGTCGAGTTTACCGGGCTTATCTTTTTTATTAGATCATGTAGGGGGAATATGAAGTGGAAAAGTTAAATGGAGCTTTGCAGCTGGAAACGAGATGTATCAGTTCATTGATCAAAGTATTCGCCGATGAAGAACTGCTTGCAGCTGCGGTAACTAGAGGCTCGGCACTGCTTGGTGAATCCTATTCGTTCCAGGTTGCATATCGGGCAGATGTACTTATGCGGCAGCTGCAGGTTCGGGTGGAGTCCGAGCTTGAGCAAGCATTGACCGTACGAACGGTAGAGCTGGTACCCGCCAATATGGTGAGCTATCACGATGCAGATAATCATGTGCTGAGAAGCACGCCCGGCTTGTATCCAGATGCATTAATCCCATTTGATGCAGTCCGCGGTTTAACCGGTTATCCAAGCCAATGGCGTTCTTTATGGATAACTGTCGAGGTTCCGATGGATGCGAAAGCAGGTTTATTTGATATTCGTATTTATCTCATCAATGATAGCGGCGAGCAAGTAGGCGAGGAAACATTTACGCTGGAGGTAATTGCGGCAGCACTGCCCGAGCAGTCACTTATCCATACCGAATGGTTCCATGTTGACTGCTTGGCTACCTACTATAAAACGGACGTATTTAGCGAGTACCATTGGCATTTGATTGAGCAGTACATCCAAACCGCTGTGAAACATGGAATGAATATGATTTTGACCCCTTTGTTTACCCCTCCGTTAGACACGGAAATTGGAGGAGACCGCCCAACCGTACAGCTCGTTCAAGTTGAACGCGTGGGGGATGATTACCGATTTACTTTTGAAAAATTAAAGCGCTGGATTGCACTGTGTGACCGCAGCGGCGTGAAATATTTTGAGTTCTCTCATCTCTTTACACAATGGGGTGCCAAGCATGCACCGAAGGTAGTCGGCACGGTTGATGGTCAGGAGAAGCAGCTGTTTGGCTGGGATACGGATTCCAAGGATTCGGAGTACACCGAATTTCTTACGTTATTTTTGCATGAGTTAGTGTCATTTATAAAAGAAAACGGTTTAGAGAAGCGGGTTTATTTCCATCTGTCGGATGAGCCAAACCTTGCGGACATGGACACCTATCGCGCAGCGAGTGAGCTTATTGGACCGATTTTGGAAGGATTTCCGATCATTGATGCACTCTCAGAGTATGAATTTTATGAAAGTGGTCTAATTAAGCACCCCATTCCGGCTAGCAATGCGATTCAGCCATTTCTTGAACACGGGGTAGAGGGATTATGGTCGAATTATTGCTGCGCCCAATACAAGCTTGTGTCTAATCGCTTTCTCCATATGCCGTCTTCGCGCAATCGTGTATTAGGCATGCAGCTGTACAAGCTGAAGCTTGCAGGTTTCTTGCATTGGGGCTACAACTTCTGGTATGCGCAGTTCTCGAAGTATCCGATTAATCCGTTTCAAGTGACGGATGCAGGCGGCGGTTTTCCAGCGGGGGATGCATTTCTCGTATATCCAGGTGCTGAAGGGCCGATTGAGTCTATCAGGCTGGAGGTGCTTACAGAAGCGCTGCAGGATCTGCGAGCGCTTGAGCTTCTAGAGCGGAGTACCTCACGAGAAGCGGTAATTGCTTTGCTCGAAGATGGCTTAGCGCAGGAGCTATCCTTTGAAGCATATCCGCGTGAGACGGAATGGTATATCCGCAAGCGTGAGGAAATTAACCGTCTAATTGGCGAGCATGCAAATTCGAAGTAGATATGGCAAGTCAAATACATCAAGTTCATGAGCAGAGGAGTAAATGACATGGCATCATTCAGAGTGCAAGGTAATCAATTTCTTTATGAGGATAAACCGATAACGATTTTGTCGGGGGCGATTCATTATTTCCGTGTTATTCCGGGGTATTGGAAGGATCGATTGCTTAAGCTGAAAGCCTGCGGTTTTAATACAGTTGAAACGTATGTCGCATGGAATATGCACGAGCCGCAGGAGGGTAAGTTCTGTTTCACGGGTATGGCGGATATTGTAGCGTTTATCGAGATAGCAGCAGAGCTGGAATTGCATGTCATTGTACGTCCAAGTCCATACATTTGTGCGGAGTGGGAGTTCGGCGGCATGCCGGCTTGGCTGCTTGCTGAGGATGGAATGCGCTTGCGCTGCAATGACGAGTTATTTTTATCAAAAGTAGATGCTTATTATGATGTGCTGCTGCCGATGCTGAAGCCTTTGTTATGTACAAACGGCGGTCCAATTATTGCAATGCAAATTGAGAATGAGTACGGCAGCTATGGCAATGATCTAAAGTATCTTGAGCATATCAAGGAAAGCATGATTTCGCGCGGAATGGACGTTCTGCTGTTTACCTCAGATGGCCCGGAAGATTTTATGCTGCAGGGCGGGATGATTCCGGGTATTCTTGAAACCGTAAACTTTGGTTCGAGAACAGAGGAAGCTTTTAACAGCTTAAAGCAAGTCCAGCCGGACAAGCCGCTCATGTGCATGGAGTATTGGAATGGTTGGTTCGATCACTGGAACAAGCCGCATCATACGCGGGATGCACAGGAAGCGGTGCAAGTGTTTGAGGATATGCTGAATGCTGGCGGATCGGTTAACTTCTATATGTTCCATGGAGGTACGAATTTCGGATTCTATAATGGAGCCAACAACCACGGGAAATATGAGCCGACGGTAACGAGCTATGACTATGATAGTCCACTAACCGAGTGGGGGGATATTACGGAAAAATACGTCCTGTTAAGGGAACTAATCGCAAAACATTTTGGCACGGCGTTAATGCCGCTTCCGGATCCTGTTCGCAAAATGGGATATGGCCATGTTCAAATGAAGCCGGTCGCGCCGTTGTTCGACGTGCTGCCGCTGCTGTCGACACCCGTGCAGCGCACTTGCCCTGAACCGATGGAGAAGCTCGGACAGGATTATGGATTTATTTTATATACAACAAAGGTTTCGGGCCCAAGACTCAATTGTTCACTTGTTTTGCAGGAGGTTCACGATCGCGCGCTCGTATTTTTAGATGGAGAGTATAAGGGAGTTATCGAACGCTGGGACCCACAGCCAAGCGAGTTCGATGTGCCGGAGGGCGGGGCAGAGCTTCGTATTCTAGTCGAGAATATGGGCAGAACCAACTATGGACCGTATTTGCGAGATTATAAAGGGATTACTGAAGGGGTGAGATTAGGCTTCCAATTTCTATATGATTGGACGATTCATTCGCTGCCGCTTCATAATATTGCTCAACTTGAGCAAGCGCCTGCTGCTGAAGAGCGAGTACAAGACATAAGTGGACCAACCTTCTACCAAGGCTCCCTCCACATTGAGCAGGAGTCGGATATTGCAGATACCTTCCTGGCACTTGAAGGCTGGACCAAAGGAATTGTGTTCGTAAATGGTTTCAACCTCGGACGTTACTGGGAAGCAGGGCCGCAGAAGACACTTTATGTTCCAGGTCCGCTGCTTCGTACCGGTGCAAATGAAATTGTAGTGTTCGAGCTGCATGGAGCGAAGACGCTGCAAGTGACGCTTCAAGATACACCTGATTTGGGGTAGTGCAAAGTATTGCAAAGTAATACCATCATGAACTGAAGATAGGAGAGGGTTCATTCATGAAGATCAGGAAGAAGTCTATTTCAATTGTAGTGGTATGCTGTATGGCATTTCAGCTTTTGTTTGCGGGGTTGCCTATGCTTGGCGGTCAAGYGGTTGCGAGTGCAAATACAATGGTTAATTTGATTACTAATGGAGGCTTTGAAGAAGGCAGCTTAATTCCGGATAAAGGTTGGCAGGATGGAGGAAGACCAGCGGGTTGGGGCGTATGGCGCGCAATGGAAGGCAATCAGAATGTATCTGTTACGGAGGCTGTCTATCACACGGGAGCACGATCAGTGCAAGTGAAACACGACAAGCTTGCTAGAACCGACATCGTTCCTGATCCGCTTGTTCCGATTACACCAGGGCAGACCTATAAGCTGCAGGCTTGGATGAAGACGGATCAAGTGCTGCCGGAAAATGTGAGTAAAGGCGTATATATTCGTACACAGTATTGCGGTGCTGATGGGAAAAAGATTGAAGACGGTCCTTATCTTCCTTATGTAAGAGGGACAACGGATTGGACCTCTTATGAACTGCTGCTGCAGGTTCCAGATAAGCCGCAAGTTGCCAGCTTTAAGGTTGAAATATTTTTTGAGACGGGTACAGGGACTCTATGGATTGACGATGTAACGCTCACTCCATTCAAAGATATTACGTCCATCGTGCTTAGTCCACAAAACGTGAACATGGATAAGGAGCAAAAAGTCCAGCTGATTCCTACTGTGGCACCTGCGAATGCACCGATGGATGACCTGATTTGGAGCTCCTCCAATTCGCTAGTAGCAACGGTTCAAAATGGCGAAGTAACGGCTCATGATTACGGTACGGCGGTGATTACTGCTGCGACGAGCGATCGTAGAGTATCCGCACAAAGCTTCGTTACGGTAGAATCGGACGCACAGAAAAAAGCGTATGAAACGCTTCGCAAAAAATGGGCGGCAAAGCTGGTTGGCGGAGAAGGGATTGATATGAATGATCCTGAGCTTGCTGCAAATGTTGAAGCCTTAGTAAACCGAATGACGAATAAAGAAGATACCGGAAGATGGGACAAGCTGAATAAAGCTGTTGATGCGGATGCATTATGGGAAGACGTCATCAGCAAAACTCAAAATGATTCGTGGCGAATTTCCTGGGCGTACGGCATTATTCGAGATCTCTCGTTGGCTTATTCTATGAAAGGCTCCTCTCTTTTTCAAAACGAAGACTTGAAAAACGATATTATTCAGGCGATGGAATGGATGCTGAAGTATCAATACAATTCCAGCAAGAAGATTACAGGAAACTGGTGGGATTGGGAGATCGGAACACCGCAGGAAATTATGAATATCCTATCGCTCATGTATGATGCAATGCCGCCAGATTTGATTGCGAAATATATTGAAGCGATTGATAAGTTCGTGCCCGACCCAAAAAAACGTGTAGCGAACTCAGCAACAATTGAGACAGGAGCAAACCTGCTTGATAAAGCACTCGTTGTGACGCTGCGTGGCATTGTAGGTCAACATGCCGCTAAAGTCATGCAGGGACGCGATTCGATTGCGGATGAGTTCTTGTATGTGAAGAAGGGGGATGGGCTTTATGAGGATGGTTCCCTCGTTCAACATACAAGCATAGCGTATACCGGCGGTTATGGTGCGGTATTGCTCGGACGTATGGCTGATCTATTTTATATTTTTGCAGATTCAGAGTGGGCGATTTCAGACCCGAGTGCAAGCAATGTTTATAACTGGGTAAAAGATTCTTTTGAACCGCTTTTATATAAAGGTGCGATTCTGGACTCGGTCAAAGGTCGCAGCATTTCTCGTGCTGCCGATTCTGATCATATTACAGGGCGCTCCATTATAATGACGCTTCTGCGACTGGCTCAGTCTGCACCGCCAGCCATAGCAGAGGAAACCAAAAGTATGGTGAAGGAATGGGTACGTTCTGACACGACATTTGAAAATTATTACGAAGGATTGCCATTATATGAACTTCACTTATTAAAGCAATTAATGCAGGATGACAGCGTTGCTCCTCGTGGCGAGCTTGTGCATACGCAAATGTTCGCAGGTATGGATCGTGCGGTTCAGCTTCGTCCTGACTTCGGGCTTTCTATCAGTATGTTCTCGGATCGCATTGCAGCGTTTGAATATGGCAATGGCGAGAATAAGAAGGGCTGGTACACCGGAATCGGAATGACAAATGTGTACAATAGCGACTTGAAGCAGTTTAGTGATCATTATTGGCCAACGATTGATAGCTATAGGCTGCCAGGAACAACAACGGATCGTTCTTACAGAGAGCCCGCAGAATGGGGCAATTATATGAATGGCAAGGACTGGGTTGGCGGCTCAGTGATCGATGATTACTATGGGGCTGTGGGTATGGAATTCTCGCTTGCAGGCAGTACAGGGAGCTCCTTGCAAGGAAAAAAATCATGGTTCTTGTTTGATGATGAAATGGTTGCAATAGGCTCTGATATTGTTAACAACACAGCGAGCATGACTGAAACGATCGTTGAGAACCGTCAGCTGACCGAAGCGGGTACCAATAAGCTTATTGTGAACGGTCATGAAATGCCAACAAGCTTAGGCTGGCAGGAGCAAATGACGGATGTAAAATGGGCTCATATGGAGGGCAATGCGGTCGGTTCTGATATTGGATACGTATTCCCTTCGGGAGAAAAAGTGACAGGCAAACGTGAAGCGCGCGAGGGAGCATGGAGCGAAATTAATAAGGGTGGCCCAGCGGATATAGTGAAGCGCAATTATTTAAGCCTTGCCATTGAGCATGGCATATTGCCGACAGCTGGCACTTATGAATATGTGCTTCTCCCGGGCAAGACGCCGGAGCAAACGGCGGCATATGAAGCGAATCCCGACATTCAAGTACTGGCTAAAACGGAGAAGGTTCATGCTGTAAAAGAAACGAAGCAGCAGGTTACAGGTTTGAATTTCTGGGAGGCGTCTGCTTTCCAGTATGTAAAGACCGATAAACCTATTTCCATGATGATGAAGGAAAAAGGCAGTGAGCTTACCATTGCAATTGCTGAACCTACACAGAAGCAAGGCATGGTAACGGTTGACCTCGGTAAAATAGGACTGCAGATTATTGCACAAGATCCGAGCATCCAGGTCGTACAAACTTTCCCGTATACTCGCTTGGCAATCCATACGCAAGGAGCAGCAGGAAAAGTCCATACGATTACGTTAAAGGTTGATCCGAGCCAAACGATCAATATGGAAGCCATGCAGCCGGAGGAAGGTAAAACTTTTAAAATTCCGGTGATGGAGGATACCTTCGTTCGTAGTGGAGCAAATCATGCCAATGTAAACAATGGCTTCAAAGATTATGTTGAAGTGCGTGAGTATGGCGAGGGATATACACAACGATCCTTCATGAAGTTTGACCTCAGCAGCATCTCTGGTGATATGGAGTCTGTAAAGCTGAAGGTCTACGGAAAAATAAATGATGGCGATGCCAAATACGACTCGAACATAATCGGTGCTCACCGCGTTGAGGACGATTCTTGGAAAGAGACCGAGATGGTGTGGGGCAATCAACCGGCTTATGGTGATGCCATCTCCACAATTGCTTTCCAAAAGGTTGATAAATGGCGTGAATACGAGCTGGTAGACGCCGTAAAAGCGGAGCTGCTGCGTGATCAGCGTTTAAGTTTAGCATTGATCGAGCAGCCAGGCGTAAAAGGCTTGAATACACAGATCAAGAGTAAAGAAAACGCCGCGTTTGCACCATATTTGGAAGTGAAAATGAAGGCATCTGAGGGTGCAAAGGTGACGGAGATTACCGTCACACCACCAGAAGCAACGCTAAAGCAGGGTAAGCAAGTAAAGCTTGAAGCGGCTGTGAAACCAGACCATGCAAAAAACAAACAAATCGTTTGGACTATGAGCGATGAGCATCGTGCCCTAGCAACGCTGCAAGTCAATAATGGACAGGCCGTTATTACAGGCATGCTACCCGGCAAGGTGGAGATTATTGCAGCTTCTGTCGATGGAGGGTATCAAGCGACGGCGACTATTGTAATTGAGGCGGCGGAAGTAAAACCAGATCCGGAGCCAACGCCAAAGCCTGATCCGACACCAACACCGACTCCTAATCCAACGCCGAGCCCGGCACCTGGAGGTTCAGGTTCAAATGAGATAACGATAAAAGAACGGGTTCAGGGCATGCTTGGCGGCGAATTAAAAATGGTCAGTACAGACGAGCAATTGGCGGCTGGGCGGATTTTAGTTTCAATACCGAATGGAGCCCAAAGCGTTCAGCTCTCATCCGCTGCCATTTCGAAGTTGCTGGAGTGGAACCGCGAAGCTATGCTAATTGTGAGCGGGACCAATATGTTTATTACTCTTCCACTAAAGCAGATGGATAATGCTGAAGTGGTCAATGGCTTGCGAATTGGAATGGAGCCTATTGCTGAAGACGCAGTTACAACGATTACAGACCATGCCAAAAAATTAGGTGCTTCACTCGTTTATATCTCTGACCAAGTTGTAGTGGAGGCGGACTCCTTGCAGCGAATGTACAGCAGCTTGATTAATGCTGGAAAGCTAGAAATGAAATGGACGATAGAAACGAAAGCAAATCCGGCTCATTTGGCGGGGCTGCGTTATGACAAGGAGCGCAAAGCGCTTGTTCCAGTTCCAATGAAGCTAAAAGCAGTTGGAAGCGGTGTAGAAGCAACCTTTGACGGCCTGCCAGGAGAAGCCTACCTGTTGGTTGAAGCAAACAAGACGTTTGCGGATCTTGGGAAGCACTGGGTCAAGGATGATGCGCAATACTTGGCATCTAAGTTTATTATGCAAGGAAGAAATGCAGATACCTTCGCACCTCAGGCGGAAATTACTCGCGCAGAGATGGCTGCTATAATCGCTCGTATGCTGGATCTTGGTGTGAAAGGCTCAAATCTAACGTACACCGATGCAAGCGACATACAGGGCAGTTGGTACGAGAATGATATTATTCGAGTGCATGAGGCTGGACTGATGAACGGTTATGCAGACGGCTCGTTTAAGCCAGAGCAAACCATTACGCGCCAAGAATTGGCGGTGCTGATTGCTCGCGTCATGAGTAAGATTCAACCATACTGGATGACCGGGGCAGATACTGCTCAACTTCATATTTTTTCGGATTCCCAAAATATTGCGCCATGGAGTGTAAAGGAAGCAGCAGCAGCGGTAAATAATAGACTGCTGCAAGGGGACAAGCAGCAAAGATTTAACCCTGCGGCTTTAGCGACTCGTGCTGAAGCAGCCGCTATCGTGAAGAGAATGCTGGATCAGATATATCGGTAGCTGAGAGGATGGAAGGACATGTGGAAATCGGCAATTGAAGATGCAATGGAGAAGACGAAAAAGAACATCCAGCGTTTTGGGGTTCGCTTCCCGCATGTCAGTGTCAATAACAAGTATGAACTCAATGACAATGAGGATTGGACAAACGGATTTTGGAGTGGAATGCTGTGGTTATGCTACGAATATTCCGGAGATGAAGCTTACCGTGATGCTGCTCGGCTCACGGTAAAGAGCTTCAAGCGTCGTATGGAAGAGCATATTGTGCTTGATCATCATGACATTGGTTTCTTATACACCTTATCCTCGCAAGCACAGTGGATTTTGGAGCGGGATGGGGAAGCAAGAGAGCTGACATTACAGGCGGCAGACGTGCTTTTGCGCCGCTTTAGAGAAAAAGGGCAATACATTCAAGCTTGGGGACTGGCTGGAGACGAGAAGCATGGCGGGCGCATGATTATTGATTGCCTCTTGAATCTTCCATTGTTCTTTTGGGCTTATCAACAAACGGGTGATGAGCGTTATTATAAGGTTGCCGTTAAGCAGGCAGATCAAAGCCGCCGCTACCTTGTACGAGGTGACGACAGCTCCTATCATACCTTCGTTTTTAATGAAGAAACCGGTGAGGCGCTAGGCGGCGCAACACATCAAGGGTACACCAACGGATCGACATGGGCTCGCGGCCAAGCATGGGGTATTTATGGCTTTGCACTTGCCTATCGCTACACCGGGAATAAGGCGTATTTGGATACAGCGAAACGGATGGCAGCCTATTTCCTCTCAAAGCTGCCAGAGGATGATGTAGCTTACTGGGACTTTGATGTTCAGGTCGAGGAAGGGACGTACCGAGACAGCTCTGCTTCTGCGATTACAGCCGCGGGCTTGCTGGAATTAATGAGTCATCTGGACGATAACGATCCAGATCGCGCTGAATTTGAACGGAAGCTGAATTTGTCGATGACCTCACTTGTTCGTCATTACTCCACGATGGGAGAAGAGGCAGAAGGGTTATTAAAGCATGGCTCTTATTATGTAAGAGGCAATACAGCGCCGGATGATTTTATGATCTGGGGAGACTACTTTTACCTTGAGGCACTTATGCGGATGGAAAAAGGAATAAAAGGTTACTGGTACGAGTAAATGGAGTAAGAGAGCAGGCTTTTATTTGTTATTTTTATTTGCTATGAATTTAGACCCGCTGTCTCATTTATCTCCAATACGCGAGATCGGCACCGTCTTTGGTACGCTGCTCGGTATTATAGTCCTGAAAGAGCAGCAGGGGAAAATGCGGATTGTGATGTCGATTGCGATTACCACAGGAATTATAATAATAGGCACGCTTGGATAGTTACAGAATTATAGGAATGGAAGGTGAATAACTATGAATAAAGGACAAATTTCCGTTAAGCTGGAGCAGAATAACGGCTATTTTCCGATTGCGGTTGAAGAAGAGTACGACTGGCTTGCGATTCGCTTTACGTATGAGAAGGAAAACTCGTGGGGAAGATTGCATTTATTCGATGCAGAGAACAATATCCGCTTCTGCTTCCTAGATGGTGGAAACGAGCGGCTGATCGTCGTTCATAAGCAGGTAGAATTTACGAGTCCTATAGCGATGCCCGGTCCCATTGTTCAAGGCATATGGACGCTTGAGGTTTCAAATGAAGAGGGCAGAATGTTCGAAGCAGAATGGGAGTTTGGCCATGGCGCTCTTCCGGCGGAATATGAATCGACTCAGCTGCAGGGCGGGCGTGAATATTGGAGCACTGGCAATTTGGATTTTGGCGTCACGATGGACAACTACGACTGGGCGAAGGTGTGGAAGATGGGGAGCCGCTATTACAAAGGTGATTTCCACACACATACAATATTGTCCGATGGTAAAATGACACAGCTTATGAACCGTGAGCAAGCGGTAAAACAGGGTCTGGATTTCTTTGTAGCGACGGATCACAATGTACTGTCTACATCATGGGCGAAAGGAGAGGCACTTGTTATTCCCGGCGTAGAAGTCACAGCTGGTGACGGGCACTGGAATGCACTTGGTCTAAGGAAATGGATCGATTGGAGAGCGACTGCACAAGACGGTGGCTTGACGACGCAGCAGGGAATGGACCGATTAATGAAGGAAGCAGCGGAGCTCGGAGCGGTCTGCTCCATCAATCATCCGATGCTGGCACCTTGGGCATGGCTATATGGGGAGACGCAGCTAAAGGGATTACACTCCATGGAAATATGGAATGATCCGACCTTTTCTCCAAACACTGTAGCTACCGAGAAGGCATTGCAGCTTTGGACGGCAAGCTGGAATGAAGGTTATCGTATTACGGGAATTGGCGGTTCTGACTCTCACATGCTGCCTACAGATAAATATGAAGATAGCCCTATTCCTTCTTTAATTGGCGACCCATCCACGTATGTATGGTGTGATGATTTGAGTGCAGACAACGTATTAGAAGGCGTGAAAAATGGGCATGTTTATGTGTCGCGCGGACCCGTGCTTGAAGCGTCGATTCAAGTCAGCGGCCACGATTACCGATTCGGCTGTGATTTGTCTGATGCGTTTAGTTTGGGGAAAAGCGAGGCTGCAACCCATGAAGTGAACTGCACATTAAGTGTAGCGAGTGATGTGATCGCTCGAGTAACCTTAATTCACAACGGTATTGTTGAATCAGTGAAGGAAGTTTCTGCGGCGACTGCGGGGGAAGCGCCAGCGGCGCTGGAATGGAATATACCTTGGGAAGAAGCCGCGTATAACTGGTATCGCTTTGATATTCGCGATGAAGCGGGAATGCTGCTCGCCTTTACGAACCCATTCTATTACGGTTCTAAGCAGCCGCAGATTACAACTTACAATGAGCTCTTGGCAAGCGCTAATCTGACACAAGAGGGTTAGGGCAGGCTTTCGTATACGCTGGAGCTTATACATTTCATAATAAACAAGCCCGTGACGACGATGATTGTATAGTCATCATCCGTTCACGGGCTTTTAGTCTAATTATTCATTCAGTTCACTTAAAAAGGGTTCAAAACATGGAAGAAGACGTTTGGCGATGCCATCCGATAATAATAGCTGCACCAGCCTACTCCTTTGTGGTTGAAGCGGTTTACTGTGCTGTACACCAACCGTTCCTGTTCCAGCTCTTCGATCCTCGCAATTCGTCCCTCCACATAGTCCATAATCCTAACGGACGCAGTATCCAAGCGACTAATAACTCCGCCATAACGAATGTCGATGACTTCCCAACCAAATGGTTTGAACATGCGCAGCCACTGCGAGCGATGTGCTATTCGAAGCTCACGTACTGCCTCTGCAATAGCGGTCAACTTATTCATGGCTAGGTGTCTCAGTTTATCATTATCCTTTGAATCATAGGCTTGCTTAAGCGTAATGCCGATTTCGCTCTTTAGCTTCAATACGGCGCACAACTTCTCAGGCACCTCGAACAAATAATCAAGCGCAGCATCCTTATCGCGTTTATTATGAATTTGCAGCTCTAAGTTGGCATAGTGACTGTTCAGATCCAGCCCTTCAATTTGCTTGTCGAAAATCCCGAGCAGCACATCTTGGTATAGTAGAAACTTTGAAGGGTTGCTTTGCTTGCTGTTGTTTGGCTCCGATCCTGGAATTTCGTCGAGATCCTTCAACTGCATGAAAGCTTCTGCTTCTATTCCAGTACAAAACTTAACCCGTTCCGCCAGCTGTTCTTGCGTTGGCTTTTGTTCGGAGTAAGCGTGCTCCGCATAAAGCTGCAGACCAAGCAACGCTGCGAAAGGATTTCCCTCATTGCCGTCGTCGCCCCACATGGTTGCATATACTTCGCGGATGCCTTGCTGTTTGCATACTTGCAGCGCAACATCTGAAGCGTTCAGCGATAAGCCGTAATTCACGCCGAATGTGTTGAAAATCCAAACGGCTCCTGCGAATACTAAATTACAGCCGAGCGGCCGATGATTAGCGATAACCCTCTCGTAATCCTCAGCTTCCAAATGTACATAATCCCAATACACCATGTCGACGTCTTTGGGGATGCGGCTGGCCATTTCCTCGGGAATGGAGGTATCTTTATCGTAATATTCATCGCCGTTCCCGGAAGCGAGCTTGAGGAACATATCACTCCACATCATCGGTTTCAAGCCGCGGCTGCGAGCGACCTCAAGTACCTTCTCCAAATGTGAAGTCATAATAGTAAAGCGACTTTCGTAGCCATTCAAGTCCAAATATTTGCCGCGGCCAAGCTCCTCTGCTTCGTCCATTCCGATATGAAGCTTGCGACTGCGGAACGGCGAGCTGGCAGCATCAATCATTTTTTCGATTAGCTTATCTGTCCGTTCGTCACCGACGAGCAAGGCGCCTTTCGTATCACGGTAATGCTTAATCGGCTCCCATTTTAGAAATTCCTCCAGATGCGCGAGTGTTTGTATGCTTGGGAAAGCTTCGATACCAAATTGGTCGGCATAGTCGTCAATCTCCTTCAGCTCCGTATGCGTATAACGGCCCCGCATGTAACCAAAATACGGTTCGCCTTCAATTTCGTATGTATCCTCCATGTACAGCATGACCGTGCTCATTCCCATTAAAGCCATCTTATTCAGCATGGATTTAAAGCCGTCTAAAGTAAGCACCGCGTTGCGGGAAAGATCAAACATAGGTCCAATTTGATCGAACTGCTGCTTCTCACGAATATGGAATGTGCTGCTCTTGCGGCTATGTTGAATGAGCAAGCCAAGTCCGCGGAAAAATTGATGTTTTTGTCCATAACGAATATAAGCCTTGTCCTGTTCAAGGCCAACTTCCAGTTCACCTTGGGATGCTTCAATATGAACGGGCAGCCCGTCCTCTTGCAAGTCAATTCCCAGCTCTTTTATGAGCAGCTGTGCACCAGGCATTAGCTCCGCAATCTGGCCCTCGAAACGTAACTTCATATGATTTCCCTCCAGCATTTCGGATTTTGTGAAGATGATAACCACAAATAATTTAATGCTATTCCAACCATTTGATGAAAGCAATAAGGACTTCATTCGCACATTTGAGGTGCATCACGCTTTTATATGTTATGAACGATCCTTCAGAAGCAAGCCGTTTAACACGAGGGAAAGACTCTGCAAAGCCTTACTCAAGCCATCCTCTGCGTTTTCGGCGTTGGCCAGCCAAAACGCAGTATTAATTAGCGCTCCATTTAATAACCGCGCTAAAGCTTCGTGATCTGTCGTCTTTATCACTTGATCTATCATTAAACGATGAAGCATATCAGCCATCGTTGCGAGACATTGGGACTGAGATGATTGCGAATAAGCATTTCCGAGAGCCGAGGGTGCATCTCTAAGTACGATTCGTTGAATTTCCGGCTCAAGCGCCATGGCAAGATATGCGTGGCAGCGACCGACGAACCCTTCCCAATTTCCTTCGGCTGTATCTGAAATTTCGGCTAATCTGCTATCCATTTCAGCATCTATTTCGTTGACAACTGCTTCTAATAACCCTTTTTTGTCGCCAAAATGATGATATAACGCACCGCGCGTTAACCCCGCGGAAGCTGTAAGCTCATCCATCGATGTGTTTGCATACCCAATCGTGCCAAATGCTTCTCTAGCGGCATTCACTAGTTTGATTCGAGTTTCTGCAATCATTTCTGATCTCGTTTTGCGAACCATGTTTCCTCCTGCTTGCATTCTTTTTTTAATCATTGACATACGCGCCGTATGTATTTATATTATTCACATACACGGCGTATGTCAATTCATATTTCGACTCCCAAATCAAACAGAGTCTAAATAAAAAGTTTTTCATATGAGGGGAGAAAAGGAATGAACAATGTTGTACGAGTCGCTTACTGCTTGGAGGTGCATCATGGCTAATTCGTACCACGAGATATTTAAAGCTGCCGGAGCAAAAGGGTTTTCAGCTGCAGGTTTTGTTGCTCGTATGCCTATATCGATGATGGGCATTGGCATCGTGACCATGTTGTCGCAGCTGCGCGGCGAATACTGGCTAGCAGGTGCTGTAGCAGCTACCTTTGCTTTATCAACGGCCTTAATGGCTCCACAAATTTCCCGTATGGTAGATCGGTTAGGGCAATCCCGTATTCTGCTCCCATTTACAGGGATTAGTGTAGTATCTATCGTTTTTTTGCTGCTATGCACAAGATATGAAGCACCGGATTGGACGCTATTCCTGTTTGCCTTAATTGCAGGCTGCATGCCTAGTATGCCGGCAATGGTTCGTGCGCGCTGGGCTGAGCTGTACCGGGGCTCCCCGAAGCTGCAAACGGCGTTTGCCTTTGAATCTGTAATGGATGAGCTTTGCTTTATCATTGGCCCAATCATTTCGGTCGGTTTAAGCGTTATGCTGTTTCCCGAAGCGGGTCCGCTTCTAGCCATCGTTTTTTTAGCCATAGGGGTCATCCTGTTTACGATGCAAAAGAGTACAGAACCTGCTGTGCGTCCCCTTCATTCAGATCATAAAGGTTCGGTTATTAAGATTGGCTCATTGCGGGTGTTGGTGTTTGCGCTCATTGCGTTAGGCACTATTTTTGGCACCGTGGATATTGTTAGTGTAGCTTTTGCAGAAAATCAAGGAAATACTGCAGCTGCTAGCATTGTGCTTTCCGTTTATGCTTTAGGTTCGTGCTTAGCTGGCTTGGTTTATGGTGCACTTAGGCTGAGAACTCCGCTTTATCGCCAGTTTTTGTGGGCTGCCGCGGTTACCATGGCAACGATGCTTCCGCTATTAATTGTAGATAATATAACGAAGCTAGCAGTAGCTGTATTTTTCGCTGGGATATCGGTAGCTCCTACTATTATTGTTACGATGGGCTTGGTGGAGAAAATTGTGCCCGAATCCAAAGTGACGGAAGGAATGACTTGGGCTATTACAGGCATGGGAATCGGGGTTGCTTTAGGATCATCTGCAGCCGGCTGGGTCGTGGATCACTTTGGTGCGCGAACGGGATTCGCGGTAGCAATAGCAGCAGGAATTCTCGTTCTGATTATTGTGGCTCTTGGTTATAAATCGCTGATGAGAGCATATAATTACGCAATAAGGAGCTCTGAGCAGTAAGTGTTTATATGCTTAGAGCTATAGTATGAATACTAACCCACGACCGAATAAGGTTGTGGGTTTTTGTTTGTACTGTAATAAAGACAGCCCGGCAGTAATAAACAGTTATAGTTATTTTCCATCTTTACCCATATGAAAATATGTGAGTAAATAGGTTGGTAACGAAAGGGGGAAGAATATGACCTTTATGAATAAGCTTCCTAAAGCGATAGAAGCACAACTTAGAGAGAAAACGCTGTTTCATGCCGTATCAGATTTAATGAATGATGGTCAGTTTGGGGAAGAATGGCTGGTCCTGACTGAAAAGGAAGTATCGGTGTGGCGTTCGGATGGGATGTTGGTGACTAAACTCGCATTTTCGGATATTACAGATGCCCGGGCTGTTGGCGGAGTAGGCGGCGGCTCATTGCTAGCGGATACCAAGAACGGTCCGATTATCCTTATACGCTACACAGCATCGCTTACTTCTATATTTGGATACGCATCTAAATTAATGGGTGCAGTGGCAAAAGGCGAAGAGCGGCCAACGGTTTCTGAGAAAGAATTCCCGAGAAATTGTCCAAAATGCCGCAATCCGCTGCCGGACGATTCTCAAGCTTGCCCCGTTTGTAAAAACAACGGCAAGGTTCTGTTTCGAATGCTGAGCTATGCGAAGCCTTACAAGCTGCAAATGGTTGCGGCAGCGATTATGTTGATTTTTACAACATTGGTTGAACTTATCCCGCCATTTTTGACCAAAATGATTGTGGATGATGTGCTGACTCCGAAGGATATGGGCTCCACGCTTTTGTGGATTGTTATTGGCCTTGCAGCGACCTCGCTGGTAGTCACCCTCATGCAGACCGTGCGCGGTATTATTGGCGTGTGGATTGGTTCCAAATTAATGGGCGATCTTCGGCACGATGTCTATAATGCCTTGATGAGATTATCGTTATCCTTCTTTGACCGAAGACAATCCTCGCAGTTCATTGGACGGGTAAACAATGATTCAGAGGCGATGCGGCAATTCATGACCGATGGTGTCATATGGGTTTCGGGTGAGTCACTGCGTGTCATTGCGATTTTCATCATCATGTTTAGCTTTGATTGGAAATTAACGCTGCTCGCCATGCTGCCTATGCCGCTTATGATTATTTTGTCCAGTGTATTATGGCCGATGATCGGTCGGCGGTGGTATCAGCAGTGGAGGTCTATTTTCAGATTAAATGCTTTAGTTGGCGATTCTTTGCAAGGTATTCGTGTGGTTAAGGCGTTTGGTCAGGAAAAGACTGAAATGTCACGTTATACGGCAGCGAATAAGGAGCTCGTTCGTCATAATATTCGAATTGAAGGTCTGTGGCAGGGCATGTTCCCCGTCTTCGCTTTAGTCGCTGGAGCGGGTACCTTATTGATTTGGTATTTTGGCGGAAAAACCGTGCTTCAAGGTAATCTATCTATCGGTACCTTGATCGCTCTAGTTACCTATTTGGGCATGCTTCTTGGACCATTGCAGTGGGTAAGCCAAATGATCAACTGGGCAACGCATGCGATTTCGGCAGCTGACCGCGTATTTGAAATTATGGATACCCCGTCTGATGTGCCCGATACTGTAAACCCAGCACAGATTGGCCGCGTAAATGGCGAGGTTGAATTCAAAAAGGTGACTTATGGATACGAAAAGCATCACCCTGTGCTCAAAAGCGTAGACTTAAAGGTAGCCGCAGGCGAGATGATCGGATTAGTCGGACATTCCGGTGCCGGAAAATCGACGTTTATTAACATGATCTGCCGATTTTATGATTCGGATGAGGGTACGATTACGATCGACGGCACGAACATCCGCAATATTAGCCAGAACGACCTGCGCAAGCAGATTGGCGTCGTGCTGCAGGAGACGTTTCTGTTTGACGGGACGATAGCAGAAAATATTGCTTACTCTAAACCGGACGCTACAGAGCTGGAAATTATGCGCGCAGCCAAAATCGCTAATGCACATGATTTCATCGTTCAGCTGCCGGATGGCTACGACACGAGAGTAGGTGAACGCGGCCATAAGCTGTCTGGTGGAGAAAAGCAGCGGGTATCTATTGCTCGCGCCATTATTCATGATCCGCGAATTCTCATTCTAGACGAAGCAACGGCCTCTGTAGATACGGTGACGGAGCGTCAAATTCAAGAAGCGATATCGCGTCTGGTCAAAGGAAGAACAACGTTCGCGATTGCCCATCGATTGTCGACTTTGCGCAACGCAGACCGGCTTGTCGTGCTGGATCATGGCAAAATTGTTGAAGTAGGAACACATGAGGAGCTGCTGGATTCCGAGGGTGCATACTACAAGCTGGTTGAGGCGCAAAAGGAAATGTCCAAGATCAAGGGGGTAGAAAATGCATGATTGATTCCAATGACATTGGTGTTGAAATAAACACGAAGGACCCTTTTGAGATTAATCTATTGGAACCAAACGCGGTCTCATTTTCCCGCAGCCAAGGCGGCGTTTTTCAAGGCGTTGTAGAAGGAAAGGCCTATGAAGAAATCATACTCTTTCGTATATTTCCTTTCCAATACACGACCCAGTATATATCTGTCCGCGATGCCAAGAGTGAAGAAATCGGCGTTATTCAGGATATTGAGCAGCTGGATAAAGAAAGCCGATCCGAAATGGATAAGGAGCTGAAGCTTCGGTATTTCCTTCCGCTTGTAACTCATATTGATTCCATTAAGCAAAAAGCCGACATGTGGATTTGGGAGCTGCAAACGAATTTGGGACCGACTCGCATCGTCATGCGGAACTTGCATGAGCATATGCAATACCCGAGTGATAATCGAATTATTCTGACCGACATCAACGGCAAAAGATGTGAAGTTCGTGATTGGAAGAGGTTAGATGGCCACAGTCGCGGTCAGTTGAAGGATGTCTTATAAGGCAACGAATATCGTGCTGTCCCTCTTTTTCAAAATAAAAAGAGTGGGCGGCACTTTTGTGTTGTCTTATGTTGCTCGTGTAGAAAAAAAGTAGATTGCATGTGAAAATCATCGTAAGATAGAATGAATATCCACATTCAACCAGCATCCCAATGATCAATGGAAGGAACATGTGTAAATGAACAAAATAGTTAAAATAACGACAGGCACAATTATTATTGCGGCGTTTAGCTTGATGGTCTATCTTGGGTATAGCTATCTCAACAAACTCAAAACCGAATTATCAAGTATCGCCTTGTCGGAGCTCAGTACAGGGGAAGAAGTGGCGGTTGATTTTGCGGAGAAACCAACGGTTTTATCCATCTTTACTTCATGGTGCCCTTATTGTAATGAGGATGCCCCAAAAATGGTCGCTTTGCATGAAAAGTATAAGGATAAAATTAATGTATACGGTATAAATGTTACGAATCGTGATGAATTATCAGAGGTAAAAAACTATGTGGAGCAGCATCAAATTACATACCCAGTCCTCCTGGATAAAACGGGGGATGTATACAAGTACTACGGCGGAGATGGCTTCCCAGCTCTGTGCTTTGTGAATACGGACGGGGAAATCATTGATTACATTATCGGATCGCTTGACCAAGATGAAATAGAAGCTTCGTTTAAGAAGCTTCTCGGCGAGACCTAAAGGAGAGATACTTTTGATTCAATACAAAAATGAACAGGTAACCGTGTTCCAAAGTGAGTTATATCAAACGACAGCGACGGTCATTCAGACAGAGGAAATGGTACTCATCGTAGATCCGAACTGGTTGGCGGGAGAAGTTGAGGCGATAAAAGAGTATGTAAATGAGATTAAAGGTGATCGAGCTTTGTATCTATTATTTACGCACGGAGATTTTGATCATATTATTGGTTATCAAGCTTTCCCTGATGCCACAACCATTGGCAGTTTCGGGCTGCAGCATCATCCGCAAAAAGAAGAGAAGCTTGAAATGATTCGAGAGTTTGATCGTAAAAACTATATTGTAAGAAACTATCCTATCGCATTCCCAAACCTCGATATCATAATCAAAGAGGATGGACAGCAACTGCACGTAGGAGATACGATAATGACTTTCTATCTTGCGCCGGGTCATACGGAGGATGGATTAATAACGATCGTCGAGCCGTTAGGAATCATGATTGCAGGAGACTATTTATCCGATTTCGAGCTGCCTTTTATTTATCAAAGTGCGAAGGCGTATAATTCCACCCTTGAGAAGGCTGGCCGTATTTTTGCAACGCATTCCGTTCGCTTGCTTATACCGGGTCACGGAAAAGCGACAGCCGACTCGTCAGAGATGAAGAGACGTTTGGCTATGGCATCGGATTACCTAAACCGCCTTTGTGAGGCGGTTATGGCAAATAACGAGACTGCTCTTGCTGCGCTCTACCGTGAGCATGCCTTCTTATCCACCTTTACGGAATATTGCCACAAGGAAAATGTATCGATTATACAACGTGAATATCAGTAAAACCATAATCAACGAACATTAAAACACCCTAACGAGGAGCCGCTTGCGTGCTTCGCGATAGGGTGTTTTTGGTTTATTTACGTTTAAACTTCCTTTTTCATAGTATATTATGGAAGTGACTGATGTTTACTATTCTATCAACTAATGGAGAACGCATATGAACTATGATTGCTTAATTGTGGATGACGAGACGGTTCTTGCAGAAACGACGAGTGAATATTTTAATATGTTTGAGGTCAAATCAGCATACGTGTCAAGTGCAGAGGAATGTGAGCTCTTTTTACGGGAAAATGAAACATCGGTTATCCTGCTCGACATTAATCTTGGTCATACTTCCGGGTTTGATTTATGCAAGAAGCTTAGACAAACGACACAAATTCCGATTCTGTTTATTAGCGCTCGGTCCAGTGATGACGATATTCTTATAGCCCTTAACATAGGCGGCGACGATTATATCCAGAAGCCTTATACGCTGAGTGTGCTGCTTGCGAAAGTGAAGGCTGTCCTCAAAAGATACGGGAATCAAAGCCCAACCGAAATGCTAGAGTTTGGCGAAGTGAAAATTGATTGCAATCTTTGCCGCGTTCGTGTGAACGGTGTAGATATGAAGCTCAAAACGATGGAATATAAATTGCTCTGTTACTTGGCGAAAAATAAAAACAGAGTCATTTCAAAAGAAGAGCTGTTTGACAAGGTGTGGGGTGACTCCTTTGCCGGAGATGGAACTCTTAATGTACATATTCGCCACTTGCGCGAGAAAGTCGAACCGAATCCCAACCAGCCGCAATATATTAAAACGGTATGGGGGACGGGATACGTCCTGGAAGATCACAAGTTATGAGAATAAAGTGGCTGTTCATCACTATCCTCTTTGTATTTGCAACAGGCAGTGCAGCTTCTTGGCTCGTTATGAATAGCAAGACGGATACCGAAGTGGATATGGTAGCTTTAAATGAGGTGTTAAAAAAGCTTGAGAGCCACTGGGGGCAAATCGATCAAGCGAATTTCAGCACGATAAAGCAGTCATTCAGCGTTATCGATACTCATGGCCAAGTACGCTTTCAAACATTCGAGGGGCAATCTCCTACCATTAATGATGCAATTAAAAATAGAGATACGATAACAGATGTCGTGGTAGAGGGTACTTTAGTTGGCAAGCTTATTGTGCTAAACGATGATAAAAAAGTAATTCAGCAAATGAAACGGCAGCTTATTATCGTGCTCTTTATCACTTTTACCATGTTTGCGCTGCTGAGTGTCATCTATGTTTTATTTTTAAATTATAAGGTTTTCAAACCATTTCATAAGCTGCAAAGCTTTGCAGTTAACGTGGCGCGAGGGAATCTGGATATTCCTTTGAAAATGGGTCAAAACAACCCGTTTGGCGCTTTTACAGAGAGCTTCGACATTATGCGCGAGGAACTGGCTCTAGCAAGGCAAAGTGAATATGAGGCAAACCGCAGCAAGAAGGAGCTTGTAGCCAGCTTAAGTCATGACATTAAGACTCCAGTCGCCTCGATTAAAGCGGTGAGCGAATTGATGCTGCTTCGAGCAGACGATGAGAAAGTAACGAAGCAATTAACGACGATTTATTCAAAGGCAGAGCAGATCAACCTATTGGTGAGCGATATGTTTACGGCGACTTTAGAGGAGCTTAATGAGCTGAAAGTAACGGTGACGGAGGAGGAAAGCAGTGTTTTAAACGGTATCATCGCTAACGTGAATTATGATGATCAAATCAGCTTTGCGTCTGTTCCTGCATGCCTAATCTTAACGGATGTATCGCGTTTACAGCAGGTATTTGATAATATTTTGAGCAACTCTTACAAGTATGCGAGTACCTCAGTTACCATTTTATCCGCAATAAAACACACCTATTTGGAAATAAGCATTATGGATTATGGAAAAGGTATTCATCCGGATGAATTGCCGCTCATGTTCAATAAATTTTATCGAGGAAATAATGCAGAGGGACACAGTGGCTCAGGGCTTGGGCTATACATATCTGAGTACTTGATGCAAAGCATGCAGGGCGATATAACCTGTCATAACCGTGAAGATGGTTTTAGCGTGACGTTAAAAATTAAGCTAGCTTAAAGAATTAAGAATTGGCTAAGGATTGAACAAAGCTTAACTAAGAATTGGTTTTGTATGATAGGACTGTAAGCTACATTACAGTCTTTTTTGCTTGGGGCTAGAGCGAAGCTATCATACAATTGCAGGATAAAGGAGATTTAATTTATGCCAAGCCTAATGTTAAGAACCGAAAAATTGTGCAAAACGTTCTCAAGCGGGGGAAATCAGCAGCATGTGCTAAAAAACCTCGACATTAGTTTAATGGAGGGTGACTTTACCGTTATTATGGGAAGCTCGGGCTCAGGCAAATCGACCCTGCTCTACGCGCTTTCTGGAATGGATAAACCGACATTAGGCGAAATTTATTTTGAGGAGAAAAAGATTTCGAAGCTAAATAACGATCAGCTGGCGATTTTCCGAAGGAACAATTGCGGCTTTGTATTCCAAAAGGTTTATTTGCTCGACAATATGAGCGTGCTGGATAATGCGCTGGCAAGCGGTCTGCTCGTTAGCAAAAACAAGCGGGCTATCGTAGCCAAAGCAAAAAAATTGCTTGCCCAAGTGGGATTAAATGAAACCTCATGGGGCAAATTTCCGGAGCAGCTCTCCGGAGGAGAAGCGCAGCGTGCTGGCATCGTGCGCGCGTTGATTAATGATCCCAAAATTGTGTTTGCAGATGAACCAACCGGCGCTCTTAATTCCGCTGCTAGCGACAGTGTGCTGGATGTCATGACGGAGGTTAATAAGAGCGGACAAAGCATTGTTATGGTTACACATGATATGAAAACCGCATTAAGAGGGAATAGAATACTTTACCTTCGTGATGGCGTTATTTTCGGGGATTTGCAGCTTAGTCCGTTCCATGTGGAAAATAGCCATAAACGGCATGAGCAGCTAAAAGCATTTTTGGCTGAAATGGGGTGGTGAGATGAACATCGTCAACCTAGCCTGGGCCAACATCAGAAAAGGCAAAAGCGCGGCATTTTCCCTTTTTATTTTGATATTTATCGCAGCGCTGCTGCTTAATGTGGGAATGACGGTTATTTTCAAAATGAATACGTTTTTTGATGATAAGGTGGCGGAACTACATGATCCTCACTTGAACATCATCATGGACAGTGCAAGCTATAAGAATGCCAAGGGCGACTTTTTGAAAAACTATTCTGATGTGAGTGAGTTTGAGCTCGAAAACATGGTGTTGATGAGTTCAGCCAAATTTCGTTATGGGGATAGTGACATGAGCCATGCCGCTGTTATCCTTAATGCGGATACTGATCGCACGATTGCACCATTAAAGCTAATTGAGCAGATAGCCTTGAGCTCTGAGCCGGATATATACCTCCCTTACAGCTTTAAAGTAAGCGGCGGGTATAAGCTGGCTGACAGCTTCGCCTTTACCTATCAGGACAAGGAATATCGTTACCGGGTTGCAGGTTTTTTTGAGACAACGATGCTTGGCACCACCAACATAACGTTGATGAAATATTTTTTGCCGGATACGGAATATGAACAGCTGTTCAGCCAGCTCAGCCCCAAAGAGGAAGGCACCTTCTTATCTGTCAAGTTAAAAAACAGCGAGCAATCGATTCAATTGCTTAAAGATTACGAAGAGCAATTTCCCTTTTCCCATAATGAGGCTAGCTCTTTTTATTCTTCATTAGACGTGATGACGATGAAGGGCATAAGTACGATGACGATCAATCTGGTCGCTATGATTATGGTTGCTTTTGCGGCGGTTATTGTTGTGGTGTCATTGCTTGTTATTAAGTTCCGTGTGACCAATAGTATTGAGGATGGCCTTGTTAATATTGGTGTTCTCAAAGCAGTGGGCTATACGAGTCAGCAAATTATTTTATCTATTATGATGCAGTTTATGATCATTACCTTATTGGCAAGCATTATGGGGATGGCGGTCACTTACACCGTTATGCCTGTATTCGGAGGCATTATTTCTACGCTGTCCGGACTGCTATGGAATCAAAGCTTTAATGCTGTAATTAATCTAGCCAGTATTCTAATTGTAGTTATACTTGTCGTGACCGTAACACTTCTAGCTTCAATTCGTATTAGAAAGCTGCATCCAATAGCGGCGCTGCGGGGAGGCATTGTGACTCATAGCTTTAAGAAAAACCGTTTCCCCCTAGATCAAGCCAAGGGTGGATTAAGCTTTGTGCTTGCTTGCAAAACCATCGTGATGAACATCAGGCAGAACATTATGATTACATTTATCGTTGCCGCCGTTACCTTTGCCTCTGTTTTTGCTATCGTTCTTTATTACAATATAGCAACAGATAAAACAGCCTTTATTCACCTCGTTGGTGCAGAAACCTCGAATGTCAATGTTCAGGCTAAAGAGGACGTAGATAGTGAGGCGCTGTTTGAATCCATTCAGCAAATGGATGGTGTTGAAAAAACGGTATTGCTGGACTATTTAATAGCGAAGGTTGACGATAAACCGTTTGCTATGACGATTTCGGATGATTACAGCGGGTTGGAAAACCAAATGGTGTATGAGGGACGATATCCGCAATATGATAACGAAATTGTCGTTTCGTGGGCAGTATCGCAGCTGCTTGAAAAAAACATTGGCGATACGGTCAAAGTAGATATAGGGGAAGCCAGTTATTCTTTTTTAATTACCGGTCTGAGTCAGTCTATTAGCAATATGGGGCAAATATCATCTGTCACTTTGGAAGGTGTTCGGCACCTCATTCCAGATTATACAGGCAAGATGCTCAACGTTTATTTAAATGGCATCGATAATGCGAGCTTTATCAAAAATAGTAAAGTGCAATACGGAAGCTCAGTAGTGGAATTTGTTGATGTAGATGAGACGATAAACAGCCAAAGCAGCGTCTATATTTCCGCGGTGTTTGCTGTTATGGTGCTTGTTCTCGCGATTACTGTATTGGTGGTCGTTCTCATTCTTTATCTTGTTATTAAAACGATGATTCTCAAGCGCAAGAGGGAGCTCGGAATATTTAAAGCAACAGGATATACGACGAGCCAGCTAATGACGCAAATCATGCTCAGCTTTGTGCCAATTGTCATTATAGGGGTTGTTATTGGTGGCGTGCTGGGCAGCCTGTATACCAATTCCATGCTGACCTTGCTGCTCTCTGGAGCGGGAATTCACAACGTTCAGTTCATTATTAAATTGCCTCTTGTTATTGCGCTTTGTTTCGGAATTGTTATGTTGTCTTACGTTGTTTCCATTCTAGTGTCGCGGCGGATCAAAGGAATTTCCGCCTATGAATTAATTACAGAGTGAGAATAAAGATATTGCTTTAATCAAAGCTTTCGCAGGCGGCCTTTCGAGGTCGCTTTTTTGTGTTGTTGCAGGTGTCATTCGTATGCTACCATACGCTAAACGCCTACTTTAATAAATCGATTATATTTGAGAGGAATGAGTGTAAATGCCAGTAGTAGACATGCCGCTTGAGAAGTTAAAAGAGTACCAAGGAATTAATCCTCGCCCAGCTGATTTTGATGCTTATTGGGATCGTGCGATCTCTGAAATGCGTGCTGTAGATCCGCAAATTAAGCTCGTTCCAAGCTCATTCCAGACTCCGAACGCGGAATGCTTTGATCTCTACTTTACGGGCGTTCGCGGGGCTCGTATCCATGCCAAATATGTTCGGCCAAAACATATGGCAGAGCCGCATCCGGCAGTCGTATTATTCCATGGCTATACGGGAAATGCAGGCGATTGGAGTGACAAGCTGGCTTATGCCTCATTAGGCTTCTCCGTTCTAGCTATGGATTGCCGTGGTCAAGGCGGGGAGTCTGAGGATTCCGGCAATGTGAAGGGAAATACACATCAGGGTCATATTATTCGGGGATTAGATGATCATCCGGACAATCTGTTGTTCCGTCATATCTATTTGGATACTGCACAATTGGCGGGCATCGCACTGGGCTTGCCTGAGGTTGATCCAGAACGTGTTTATGCAGCTGGCGGTTCGCAGGGCGGAGCGCTTACGATTGCTTGTGCGGCGCTTGAACCGAGAGTAAAGAAGCTTGCTCCTGTGTTCCCATTCCTTTGCGATTATAAACGCACGTGGGAGATGGATTTGGCGAAGGACGCGTATCAGGAGCTTCGTACCTTCTTCCGTTATTTTGATCCGCTGCATGAGCGCGAGGATGAAATTTTTGAGAAGCTAGGTTATATCGATCTTCAATTTCTTGCAAACCGCATTCGCGGCGAAGTATTGATGTTTGTTGGCCTCATGGATACCATTTGTCCGCCTTCCACACAGTTTGCAGCTTATAACAAAATAACTGCTCCTAAGCAGTTAGTCATCTATCCGGACTTTGGGCATGAGCATTTGCCGGGTTCGTCGGATCGTACGATTCAATTTTTCTTAGACTAATAGGAATGAAATAAAGGGGCTGTCTCAAAAGTCATTTTGCGATTTTTTGAGCACTACTTAGAACTTATTTTCATCGAGAAAAAGGACCTCAAGCTCCACTATACAGTGGAATTTGAAGTCCTTTCATTTGAAAACGGGGATGTTTCCCTG
>NZ_JBFTSN010000033.1:0-34427 GCF_056400045.1 Paenibacillus sp. 01L418 | reverse complement strand
GATATGGGATGAATGACGGCWTCTATTATCCTTATTCTTCTGATAGATTCGAAGCGTATCAACAGGGTCTATTACGGGTTGTTACTCAGATTAAGGCTGCGGGAGCCAAAGCAATTCTTATGACGCCGCCTCCATTTGATGCTGCATCGTTTACCGGCGGCAGCTTGCTTCCTTCGGGGCAACCAGCATACAGCTATTCTCAACCTTTTGCTGACTATGAGGATGTATTGAAKCKATACGCAGACTGGGTGCTGACTTTGGATGATGTCGCAGATGCGCTCGTTTCTATCCATGATCCAATGCTTCGCATGTGGGAGCATAAGCGTAAGGAGACTCACAATTATATAACGGGGGACGGTATTCATCCGAATGCAGAGGGGCACTGGCTGATCGCCGCGGCTCTGCTTCGCGTGTTGTTTAATATATCACTGGAGCAAATGCCCGAATATGTGCTCCAACCAGACTCTTCATCGCTATTCTCAGCTGTACAGCAGCGCCATCGATTGCTTAGCTCGGCATGGAAGGAGCATGTCGGACATACGAACCCGAATAAAGCGGAAGCGCTGCCGCTGGAGCTGGCATTGAAGGAGGGCGAAGCGCTTAAAAATCTTATTCTCTCCTTGGCTGATCGTCCAGAGAACATAAATAATAGCCGTACTTCAAGCTGGAAGGGCTATGAGCGTATCGATTTTATGCTGGAGGGAAGAGAAGGACTAATCGTTTTTCCTAAAACATTTGCCGAAGGCAGGCCTTGGATATGGCGCACTGAGTTTTTTGACGCGTTCTCCTATGCCGATATGGCTTTGCTCGAGCAGGGCTGGGCAATTGCTTATTATCGACTAAGCGACATGTATGGATGCCCGGGTGCGGTAGAGCGGATGCGAACGTTCCAAACCTACGTGACAAAAGCTTATGAGCTCGCTCCAAAAACGGTGCTTTTTGGCTTCAGCCGCGGCGGGTTATATGCGTTTAACTATGCAGCCAAGTACCCAGACCAAGTGAAGCAGCTATACTTGGATGCCCCTGTACTCGATATGCGCAGCTGGCCGGGCGGGAAAGGCGTGGCTGCAGGTGGAGCGGCTGAGTGGGAGGAGTGTCTGGCTGTGTACGGCGAGCTGGAAGAAACGGAATCGTMACTTAAGGGCTGCTCTCCTCTGGACAGAGTAGAAGAGCTGGCAGCAGGCGGTATTCCCGTTTTGATCGTTGCAGGAGATGCTGATATTCCGCTGCCTATAGAAGAGAACACGCTGCCATTCGAGAAACGTTACCGGGAGCTTGGCGGGACCATTAAAGTCATTGTGAAGCCGGGAGTCGGTCATCACCCGCATAGCTTGGAGCAGCCAGAGCCGATTTTATCTTTTATTCAGCAATATTCCGAGTGAAAGAATGATAGCCATAAAGAACGGATGATGGGAAATGGACGAAAATGACAGTCTTCATCTTTGGAAAGTGGAGCTAACGGACATCAGAGCCGTTAGTTGCTTGGTATCTCCATTTTTATTGAGCTAACGGACATCGGAGCCGATATTAGCGTGGAGATTCCATTTTTATTGAGCTAAYGGACATCAGAGCCGATATTAGCGTGGAGATTCCATTTTTATTGAGCTAACGAACATCAGAGCCGATATTAGCGTGGAGATTCCAATTTTTATATTGAGCTAACGGACATCGGAGCCGATATTAGCGTGGAGATTCCATTTTTATTGAGCTAACGAACATCAGAGCCGATATTAGCGTGGAGATTCCAATTTTTATATTGAGCTAACGGACATCAGAGCCGATATTAGCGTGGAATCTCCATTTATAAAGAGCTAACGGACAACGGAGTCGTTATTTGCTTTGGAAACCCTATTTTTAACGATCTAACGGACATCAGAGCCGTTATTTGCTCGGAATCTCCATTTTTAAGGAGCTAACGGACATACAGTCTCTTATTTGGCTTCAAGAGCAATGATTATCCTTCAATTTGGATAAATAACGCATCTGATGTCCGTTAGAATTGGAAATGGGCTTAAAATCAGTAAATAGCGGAATGTATGTCCGTAATAATATGCTCCCCAAATAGTAGACAGGTGAAGTAATAAAAAACCTATTGCTATGAGTGGAGCATTTTCATGTCTAAATCCTTTAGAGAAACTAACCATTATCGAAGAAATCGAAAGTGGTGAACTTGGCCCTATAGCCGCTGCCTTCAACAGTCCCATAGAATCCTTCTGGGGAACCCTGAAGTGTGAAAAATATAATTTGCAAACATACCGATCTTTTGATGAGCTTGAACAGGACATTGAAGCCTACATTCACTTTTACAATTACGAACGATTTCAGGCAAAACTAAACGGCCTCAGTCCAATGGAGTGTAGGACTAAGGCCGTTTAATGGTTTTTATTATTTGTACTGTCTACTTGACGGGGGGAAGTTCACTTTTATTGTTATTCCTCAGGAACGATATAGGACATTTCAAGTCGTACAGGCTTATCTTTATTTAATAAAAAAGTGAGAAGCGTACTGCCAGACTTGAACAGAACCCTTACTCGGCCATTGTCGAGCTTTTCCTTGGTGGATACCGTTTTGGCGGCTAATAATCTGCTGTACGTTTGTTCCATGACAACTGGATTCCATGTCGTCAGTTGACTTACAAAAAAAGCTTCTGGATTGTCTTCATCGACCTCCAGTACAAAGGACATTTGCATTGCGCTGAACGTCAGCGTTTGCGGCAGTATTGGATCGAGTGCTAAGTCGGGATCAACAAATACAGGGTCTTCGCTTTTCGTTGTATCCTTCTCTGTGTTCGCCGCCGTTTCCTTGGTGCTGCCTAGTGCAGCAGGTAGAGCAGTGGAGCCGCCAGCAGCCATTGTCTTTGTCTGAATGCTTTGCGGTGTTGCTGTTGGCATTGCGGCTGAATTACTGCTGCTTTCCGGCGTCGCCGAAGGTACTATCGCTGCTTGGTCTGTCGCTTTCGGTTCAGGTGATGAAGAATCTGCTGAGGCATCAGCTTCGTCGGTCGTTATAGGTTCTGAAGGTTCGTCTACAATGATTTCTTCAGTAAGCTCTTCCTCAGGAACAGTTACAGGAGCATCAGGAACACCCAACGTTTCTTGCAGCTTTACGAGCGACAGATTCATGAAGCCTTCAGCGTACAAGCTGCCGTCTCTGAAAAAACCTTTGTAGAGAGGCGCGCCGTCCATATCGTACAGTGCTCCTATGCCTTCATATTTGTTATTGACGAATTTGCCGTCATAGACAATACCGCCTGAGGCATTAAACATTTGTCCGCTGCCATTCTGCTGTCCGCTGGCGAACGACCCTGTATAAACAACGGAGCCTGTCTCATTAAATAAGCTGCCAACCCCGTGATAGCTGCCGAGCAGAAAGGCGCCGTCATATTTTACGAAGCCTGAAGGGTAATATTGTTTTCCCGGGCCTGACAGCTTGCCAGCAAGGAAGCTGCCATCGAATAATAAAACGCCATTATTGTCGAACTGCTTGCCTGTACCCTCATAAACACCATTATTAAATTGGCCTTCATAAATCAGCTTGCCTGATTCATTGTAAAGTTTGCCATCGCCGCTGTATGAACCTTTCAGAAAGGCGCCAGCATAGATGATCCCGCCGCCAGCATCATATGCTGTACCAGCTCCATCGTACGCTCCGGCTACAAACTCGCCCACATATTGAGGTTTTCCCCCTGGATAAAATAAAGTTCCAGCACCCGCATATTGATCGTCAGCAAACTGTCCGCGGTAGAGAAGCTCGCCCTCTTCATTAAACAACTCGCCTGAGCCCGCCATCATTCCTTTAGCGAAATCTCCTTGGTAACGAAGCTTGCCGTTTGGATAATATAGCTTCCCTGGACCGCTGTATTGACCATCGACCAGTTCTCCTTTAAACAGCAGATTACCTTCCGCGTCAAGGACGGATGCAGCTCCTGTGAAGCTGCCATTCGCAGCAGCAGCTGCTTCCAGCTGAGTCGTTCGTCCGAACCATTTGTTAATGAAGGCTGGCGGGCTTACAAATCCAAAATAAACGATGATCAGAGTAATGACGAGAACAAGTGCGATAAGCTTCTTCGCTATGTAGTAGCTCCCGATGCGCAAATAATTGTTGAGCGATCGAAGCGGGCCAAAAATAGCAGTGACCAGCCATTTGCGGAGCACGGCAAGCATACGCTTTGGCAGCGTTTTCGCCCGTTTAAGAGGCGCAATAATTTTTCGCTTAATGGGCTTGATTATGGGATTTAGAATTTGCGCTATCATATCATGGTACCTGTATCGTCATCTGTCCCGGATTCACGAACTGAATGACGCCTCCCCAGTTGCACATGCATTTGGACGAATTGTTTAAAGCGGGCAGGTTCGCAACTAACACGGTTGGCGAGCCGGGCACCCATGGAGCGGCTGTAACGGGAATACAGGGCTGAGGGGTAAGTACGCCTAAGGCAGCAGCAGTTGCGGCTGCGACCATCGGATTGGCCAGCGAATTACAAACTCCAAAGGGCAGTATATTAACCATCGGTTTATTATCCATAATGTTCGCGATCGGCATAGCCGTCAAAACGCGATTGGCAGGCAACACATTAAACGTGCCGGGAGCTGCTCCAAAAGAGCATTGCATGGTAGCTCCTCCGCATATAAGTTGTCCCATATAATTCCTTCCTGAGAGTAGGCCTTACTTAATGCCTCTCCTGTTTTTTTGCTATATTCTACTATTTTAATAGTACTATAAGCCCTAAAAGCCATCAACATAAACCTACTAAAATAGCTAACATTCGATGAATTCTTACAACAATGCTGATGCTAAATGACTAAACATGTAGTAATATGGAAATAGAAATATTTTGAAAAATGAAAGCGATGGTGCACATGCGAAGGTCCACTATGGGTATGACTCTTCTGAGTATAATAGCAATTTGCCTCGGCTTCTGGCTTTATCCAAACTTAAATCACTTTCAAACCCCTCCGTATAAAACAGAGAAACCCCTCACTTATTTATCCAAGGCATCGGCAGGGCCGGATGGAAGCATGATCGTTATCGGAGATTCACGTCAAGAGATTATACGAATCGGCAGCAAAGGATCTATTGAAGAGGTCATTCGGCAGGATGATGCGACCATAAGACATGATTTTACAGATATAGCGGTGGCGGCTGACGGCACAATCTATGTTCTTGATACGATTTTGGACGGATATGGGCTTTATGTACGCGAAGAAAGAATTGTTCGCTACGCGATAGGCGATACAAAAGGAACGGTCCTGTTTACGTTCGAGGGAAGCGGTACCAACAAACGGGTAGGGCTGATCAAAGGTCTTCAAGTTGTAAAGGAAGATATTTATTTTTACATTAACGAAGAGACGAACGTACAATTAAATCGGTTATCTGCTGCGGGCGGCAAGGCAGAGGAGCTGCTAACATTTAAATTGCCTGCAGATCGTTACTTATCAGAAATCGTAGGTTATGCGCCGGATCAAATCTATTACTCTACAAAGCGCGGCGCTATTTTCAGAGTGAATGCAGGCGGCGAAAGCGAGCTGTCCTATCCGCTGGAAGGCATGGATCGCACTCGCAAAAACTTCCCTGAAGGACTGCTTCTGCACGAGAATGGAAAATTATATTTTATTGATCRCCTAGTAAATGCAGTTACGAGTATGAATGCGAAGGATTCCAGCAATTTAAGAACGGTCATAGATGAAGCATCGTTAAAAACAAAAGCTCCGCGTGCGGAAAGCCTTGATATTATGGATTTGACAATGAATGCAACAGGTCAGATGGAGCTTGCTTTAGGTGACAGCATCGTCAGCATGGATGAGGCTGGCAGCCATACGAGTGTCCTTACGAAGCTAACTTATGATCGCGGTTCGGTGGCACAGGGCTGGATGACGTGGCTGGCAGCTGCCGTATTGCTCGTTATTTTAGTTATGATAATCAGACTGTTCTATGTACATGTGCTTAATCGCAGAATTTCATTGTTTTTCAAACAAGTTTTTGCAATTGTACCGATATTGATAATAGCGATGATTATGTTATCCAATTTTATTTATGATAGTTTCTCCAGCAAAATGGAAGATGAGATGCAGAAGCAGCTGTCTTTGCTTGCGCGCAATGGTCAAAATATGATTAACGGCGATCAACTGAATCGATTGACTTCGCCAAACGATTATATGAGCAAGGATTATGAATCGATTCGGAGCAAAATGAACTTCTTGTTCGAAAGCGAGGATCCTGCAAATCGCAAAGGTCTGTACAGCACATTATACAGATATGAAAATGGTGAAATCTTCATCATTATGGATGATGATGACGGCGTTAATATGTACAAGCCTTTTCCTAAGAACGAGCTGAACCGGCTTGTGGTTGAGAAGGGCGAGGTTGTAACGGACCGATGGGAAGATGCTACAGGCAAATGGCTATATGCGATTGGACCAATCTATGATTCTACTAACAAAATTGTAGGCGTTTATGAAACAGGCCGGGATTTGAATGTATTGTATCAATCCAACCAAACTATTTACAAAAGCATCATGCGAAACATTGGGCTTATAAGCTTAGTATTAATCGTTCTCGTACTCGCTGTAACGTATTATCTGCTCTCGTCGCTGCGCAAGCTTCGCAAAAGCGTAATGGAGATGGCAAATGGCAACTGGGATGTGAAGGTGAACATACGATCACAGGATGAGGTCGGCGATTTGGGAGAGCAGTTCAATCGTATGGCGCTTCATATTCGAACGTACATAAAGGACATTACTTCGTTCAGCGAAGCTTCGCATCGCTTTGTGCCGCAGCAGATTTTTAAATATTTAGGCAAAAAGGGAATTACCGATATTCACCTTGGAGATCAGGTTCAGCAAAATATGACGGTTATGGTCGCGAATATTCGCTCATTCCATCATTTATCGAAGCAGCTGACTCCAAAGCAAAATTTTGATTTTATGAACACCTTTCTAAAACGGTTTAGTCCCTTCGTTCGGACAGAGGAAGGACTAATAAGCAAATATTTGGGCGCAGGCTTTATGGCTCTGTTCCCTTCACGAAATGAAGATGCGCTGCGCGCGGCTGTTGCGATACGCAGAGAGCTCGTTTCCTATAATGAAAGCTTGAAGGCTTCCGGCTTTGCTCCAGTTGATCTAGGCATGGCCATTCATAAAGGGCCGCTTATGCTTGGGATCGTGGGTGAAGAGCAGCGGATGGAAGGCAATGTTATCTCCGATGACGTGAATATTACAGCAACATTAGAACGAATGTCCGATACGATGGGCGCATCAATACTTGTCACTCGTACGTTCTATGAGCAGCTGCGTTCACCTGAACGCTTCCGCTTCCGTCTGCTTGGTCGTGTACGTATTGACGGCAAAGATGATCCGATTGAGCTTATTGACGTATATGAGGGAGATTCAGATACAGAGCGCGCTTTAAAGGATCGTACAAAGCCGCTGTTTGAGAAGGGGATTATGCTTTGCCAAGAGGGGCGTTTCTTCGATGCGAGAGAAACCTTTATAGAAGTGATCAAAATTAATCGTTTCGACAAAGCGGCAAAGCTATATTTTTACCTATGTGATGAGTATTACCAGAAGGGATCAACTGAGGGCTGGAATGGCACACTCGCCGTTTAAAAATTGAAGTTAGGAGGAAGGTCGAATGCTTGTTGGACAGTTTCGGATTAGTCGCATCTCCACAATAGATGAGGCGGAAAAAGTCGTCGCATTTTTATTATCAGGCTTTTCATTTGATGATACTCGTTACACGCCAGGCGAGCTGACGCATTTCCGAGAGCTTCCATTTCGCGCGGTAAATAATGAAATTTATTTCTGGTATGCCGAGGATGAGGATGGAAATGTCATAGGCATAAATTGCATCGCTGAAAATGAGCAAAAAACCGGAGGTTTCAATTGGGACTACATGGTTGTTCATCATGATTATCGCAAAGTAGGCGTTGCGGCGCTGCTGATGGAGCAGATGTATGACTTTTTGGGAGAAGTAAACGCCAGATATCTAGTAACCTATACTTGCGATCTGCCAGAGTACAACCGCATTCGTCAATTGTTTGAGAGCAGCGGCTTTGCACTGGTTGGTAGATGTCCAGATTATTACTACGAAGGGGAAGACCGCTTAATCTATCATCGAAAGCTGGTTTAAAAAGATATGACTAAAGATACCATATTGCGCGCAATCGGTGCCCGTCCAGAGGATCAGCGAAAGCTGCTTATGATGGCACCTGTTTTTTTTATTTGCGGCATATCTGAAATGCTTAATTACAATGGCTTTATGACGTTGTTCAATCAGCGGTTCGGAAGTGAATACCTTCCGTATGTATATGCGGCGGAGGCTATCATATTGCCGCTAGAGGCGTGGCTCTTGTCCTGGCTTGCTGTTAGGCTGCCAAAGCCGAAGCTGATGCGCGTCTTATATGGAATAATGTTAGGCATCGTTGCCGTAAATGCATTGGTGCTGCTAGTATTGCAGAGCTTCGATCTAGAGCTGAGAGGATATTATCCCGTCTTGTTCATAGCGTCCAGCTTTGTCGTAAGGCAGCAGACCCTATTGCTTTGGAGCTTGGCGGTTGATTTGTGCTCGACGCAGCAAGCGAAGCGTCTCATGCCCGTGTTCGTTGGCTCTGCAACGCTTGGCGGAGTAGCGGCAGGTTTGCTTGCACAGCTTTTAAGCCTGTTTTTTGGACCCGAGGTTATTTATGCCGCTTCCGGTTTGCTGCTTCTGGCTGCATTGCCGAATTACCGTAAAGTGATCACCCGTTATTTGGTGCCATTGTCGATCAAAATCGAAGCAAATGCTCTGGAAGAGGAACCGGTGTCAACGGGAGCGGTGTTTAAGCACGCGCTTCGATCTCCTTTTTTGCTAACCGTTATTTTGCTCATGACACTGATGCCAGCTCTTTATTTTCTAATGGAATATGAGTTTCTGAACGTAACAAAAATGTCATTCCCAAGCGAACAGGCTTTTAGCCGGTTTTTTGGGATGATTACGATGGTGTTGTTTGTTCTTGCCTTTTTGCTGCAAACCGTCTCAGGCAAGCTGATGGCACGCCTTGGTGCAAGCCAAATGCTTACGGCTATATCAGGCGTTTATGTTCTCGCCTTTGCCGGCGCTTTATTTTTTGTTGGCGGTCCAGCGGCGCTTCCAATGATTTCGATCGGCTACATGCTGTTATATTTGCTGCTTTATTATTCAGCCGAGCCTTCCTATCAGCTGTTCTTCAAGACGCTTCCGCTTGCGCAGCGTGACAGCTACAGATATGCAGCGCAAGGAATTGCGGCTACGGCGGGCATTTTGATCGGCGCTGGCTTGCAGTTTTTGCATTCAGGCTTTGGGGTATCCTGGACAGCCTTGTCGTTTGTAGGATTTGCAGGCGCTGTGCTGCTGTTTGTGCTTGCTTGGTTCGGCAGAAGATTCTATATGCGCGAGCTTGTAGGCAGCATACAGACCATTGGCGAGCAGGATTTAGCGGAGCAGTTCGATGAATTTAGTCGAAACGAAGCTGCAATGGCAGAGTTCAGGGCCATGTTAAAGCAGCCGATAGATTCTGCGAAAGAAATTGCCTTGCAAATTATCGGCAGGCAACAAAATCCGAATGATGTTGCCGATTTGCTGGCGCAGATTGATGATCCGAATCCACGCATTCGCGTTGCTGCCGTTAGAGCGATGAATCTCGAGCGTGCAGACCTGCATGCAATGGTGAAGGTAGCAGCATTTCTTGAGGATCAGGACGATGAGATGCGTGCCGAAGGAGTAAGACAGATTGGCAGAATGAAGCATATGGAGCATCAGGCTTTTTATTTCCTGCGGCAAAAGCTGCTTGATCGGCATCCGAGCGTCGTTGCAGAGGCAGTCAAAGCGATGTATTCCTTTAACAATGCGGCAAGTATCGAGGCTTGCGCGGAAGTGATCGATCGTATTCTTGATGCGGGAGGCGAATCCTCGGTTTATATTTGCCGAGTTATCGCGGAGCTTGAGCTGTATTCGTTTGTGCCGAAGGTTGAGAAGCTTGTTGATGATGCGCATCCAGCGGCAAGGGTTGCAGCAATTGCATGTTTGGGAAGGCTTAAGGTTACTTCTATTATTCCCATTCTGCTGGAGAGTCTCCCGCTTATGGACCAAGAAATGTTCCGCACGACGACAGAAAGCTTTATTCAGATGGGCGATGGAGCGATCGAGCTGCTGACTGTCAGCTTGAATGGCGCGCCGCCGAAGCGATGGACAGCTGTGATGATTGCGCTCTCGGCACTTCTGCCAGACGAGCAGGTGCGTTCTAAGCTAACGGATGAAGCGCTAAATCGTTTAAGTGAGCTTGAGGCAGCGTCAGGTTATTCCTTGTCGCTTAAGCAGCTAGGGAAGACGGAGCTTGCAGAGCTTGCTTTGCTGCGCTGGCGAGAGGTTCGCGACTTTATTTTTACAGGTGTATGGGCGGTGCTGACCAAGCTTGCGGATGAGCAGGTTGTTGACGCGATCAGAAGGGCAGCTGCTGATGAAGATGAAGAAATTCGCAGCAATGCTTGGGAAGTGCTCGCGGAGGGCATGGGTGAGCGCAGATTATCGCAGTTTCTGCTGACCGTTCTAGAACGCGGCGAAGCTGGAAGAGAAGTAACTGCCGATGAGGAAGCGATTGTCCTATTGGAGGCAGCACTAAACGGAAATGATGATTGGTGGCGGGAGATCGCTGCAGCGGCGTTAGTGGAGGAGGGGGAACAAATGTCCAAAGACCAGCAGATGATGAGCCGTTTAAACAAAGTAGTCTTTTTAAGGCAGGTTCCCTATTTCGCTGATTTATCGCTTGAGGAGCTAGGCTTAATCGCTAATATTGCCGAAGAGTATGTATGCCCGGATGGAGAGAACCTGCTGCAAAGAGGAGAGCCTAACCCCGCGATGTATGTCATCGTTGACGGCAATATCGAGCTTACGAGCATTTCCGCAGCAGGCTGGGAAGGAACGATCGGCGTACTCGGTGCAGGGGATGTGTGCGGCGTAACTTCAGCGCTCGACAGCACCTCATCTACAGTAACGGCGCAATCCTTGCTTGGCGATGTGAGAGTGCTGAAGCTGCTGGGCGAGAATGTGTCAAGGCTCATTCGTTTGTACCCGGAAATAGGAATCGGGCTGCTCCGAGCGTCGTTCGCACGCATTCGATTGCTGGAAGAAATGATGATGCGAATTGATTCGTAGCAATAAAGCAAGCTTAGCGGTTGCAACGGTACTTCAGATTGCATATAATATAGATTATTATTTCATATTCGAAGTAAAGCGATGATGGAGAAGAGTAAGCAGTACTTTCGCACAGGAAGAAGACGCCGTAGACTGAGAGCGTTTTTGTGAAAATAGGCTGCCCAAGTTCACTCCTGAGCAGACACCTGAAACGCCATGATATACGGCGCGTGTAGGGAAGGTCCGGTTCCCGCCGTTATGGGGCTAAGGGATTGTCATTCAGCGCCTCTAGGCGACGTTAGCCACACTTGGTTATGCGTACAGGCTGATGCTCAATCCGAATTAGGGTGGTACCACGGTTCTTTCGTCCCTTTAGGGAGAGAGGGCCTTTTTTTGTGTAAATATAACAATTTATAAGTTTATTAGCTTATAAAGAGCTTATATTTTACCGCGAAACGTTAGCTAGGCCTCCTAAGGATGGCTTTAGCCGTTACGCTTGCATGATTTAGGGATGATGATATGGAGGCGAAGAAAAATGAAGGAAAGATTGGAAGGACTGCGCGTTGAAGCATTGCAGGAGCTTCAGCATGTGGATACACCACAGCAGCTAAATGATTTGCGCGTTAAATATTTAGGTAAAAAAGGCGCTTTGACTGAAATTTTGCGCGGCATGGGTGGACTAAGCGCTGAAGAACGTCCAGTAATTGGTCAAGTAGCGAATGATGTTCGAGCAGCTATTGAAACGGTTATCGATGAGAAGCAGGATGCATTCCAGCAAGCTGAGACGAACAATAGACTCCTTGCAGAGACGCTGGATGTTACGCTGCCAGGCAAGCAATTGCCTACCGGCGCAGTGCATCCTTTAAACAAGGTTGCCCAAGAAATTGAAGATATTTTTATCGGTCTTGGCTATACAATTGCCGAGGGTCCAGAGGTTGAAGAGGATTATTACAACTTCGAGGCATTGAACTTGCCTAAGAACCATCCAGCCCGCGACATGCAGGATTCGTTCTATATTACGGATGATATCTTGATGCGTACGCAGACCTCCCCGGTTCAGATTCGTACAATGAAAGCAATGAAGGGCCAAACGCCTGTTAAGGTCATTTGTCCGGGCAAAGTTTACCGCCGCGATGATGACGATGCGACACATTCATTCCAGTTCAATCAAATCGAAGGTCTTGTCATCGGCAAAAATATTAGGATGAGCGATTTGAAAGGAGCATTGCTGCAATTCGTTCAGCAAATGTTCGGCTCACAAGCGCAAATTAGACTTCGTCCAAGCTTCTTCCCATTCACGGAGCCAAGTGCTGAGGTTGACGTTACTTGCGTTCAGTGTGGTGGCAAAGGCTGCCGCATGTGCAAGCATACGGGCTGGCTTGAAATTCTTGGCTGCGGCATGGTGCATCCACGCGTTCTTGAAATGGGCGGTTACGATCCGGAAGAGGTCAGCGGCTTTGCATTCGGCATGGGCATTGAGCGTATCGCGTTGTTGAAATACGGCATTGACGATATTCGTCATTTCTATACGAACGATCTGAGGTTCTTAAGCCAATTCGCAAGAATGTAGCAATGAGAGAAGGGAAGAAAAGAGATGAATGTATCCTATAAATGGTTAAATGAATATATCGATTTGTCCGGCTTCACAGGACAGGAGCTTGCGGAGAAAATGACGCGCGGCGGCATTGAAATCGACGTTGTGGAATCCCGCAATAAAGGCGTGACCGGCGTCGTAGTTGGTTATGTGAAATCGAAGGAAAAGCACCCGGATGCGGATAAGCTGAACGTGTGTAAGGTTGACGTTGGCACTGGCGAAGAGCTGCAAATCGTTTGCGGAGCCAAAAATGTCGATGCAGGCCAGCTTGTTCCGGTTGCGGTAATCGGTGCTGTACTGCCTGGCGATTTCAAAATTAAGCGTGCAAAGCTTCGCGGCGTTGAATCCCAAGGGATGATTTGCTCGGCGAAGGAGCTTGGCTTGAATGAAAAGCTTCTGCCAAAAGAACAGCAGGAAGGCATTCTTGTTCTTCCAGCTACAACGAAGATCGGTGCGCCAATTGGCGATGTGCTTGGCATTAACGATGAGGTGCTCGAGCTTGATTTGACGCCAAACCGTTCAGACTGCCTCAGCATGATTGGCGTTGCTTATGAGATTGGAGCTTTAACTGGCCGTGAAGTTCGTCTGCCAAAGGCTGTTATAAATCATACAACCGTACGTGCGGATAGCCTTGCAACGGTCAGCATTAGTGCACCTGAGCATTGCTCACATTATTCGGCTCGTTATATTAAAGGCGTAAAAATCGGTGAGTCCCCATTGTGGCTGCAAAACCGATTGATCGCTGCCGGCGTTCGTCCAATCAACAACGTTGTTGACGTTACAAACTTTGTTATGCTTGAATACGGCCAACCACTTCATGCTTTTGATGCAGATCGTTTGCCTGGCGGCCGCATTGATGTTCGCCTTGCAAAAGCTGGCGAAACGCTTGTTACCTTGGATGATCAAGAGCGCAAGCTAGAGCCGCATATGCTCGTTATTACTGATGGCGAGCAGCCAATTGCCCTTGCAGGCGTAATGGGTGGAGCAAGCACCGAAGTTACAGGCGAAACGGTCAACATTTTGCTAGAATCAGCAAAATTTGATGGCGGCACCGTGCGCAAAACGTCACGTCAACTAGGACTTCGCTCGGAATCAAGCATTCGCTTTGAGAAAGAAGTAGATCCGGCGAGAGTTATTCCTGCGCTCGATCGTGCTGCTTCCCTTATCGCAGAGCTTGCTGAAGGTTTAGTTGCTGAAGGTATTGTAGAAGTGCATGCAGGTGAAGTGAAACCAGCCAAAGTGTCCGTTTCATTGGATAAAATTAATGGCTATCTGGGTACAGAGTTGTCCAGACTTGAAGTTCAGACGATATTTGGTCGTTTGCACTTTGAATATGAGCTGTCAGGCGACAATGTATTTACTGTAAATGTTCCTACACGCCGTGGTGACATTACGCGTGCAGTAGATCTAATCGAGGAAGTAGCTCGTTTGCACGGCTATGATGAAATTCCTACTACGCTTATTCACGGCGATGTTGTGCCAGGTTCGCTAACGAAGCCGCAAGCTATTCGCCGCGAGCTGCGCAAGCGCCTGTCAGATGCAGGTTTGCATGAGGTTGTCAGCTATTCCTTCACGGGACCTGAGCGGACGAAGTTATTCCCTGCACTGGCGGAGCATACGAATCCAATTCGCCTAGCCATGCCTATGAGCGAGGATCGCAGTGTACTTCGTACGACGCTTATCGCACAGCTTTTGGAGACTGCGGCTTATAACCGCAATCGCAAAAATGAATCCGCAGCGATCTTTGAGATCGGCAGCGTATTCCATACCGATGAAGAGCAATTGACTCGCCTGCCTCATGAGAAGCATCGTTTTGCAGCTCTTCTGACTGGCAATCGTTCAGAAGCGGAGTGGAATACAAAAGCGGCTCAAGTTGATTTCTATGATGCAAAGGGCATTTTGGAAACGGTATTTGCCGTACTTGGCTTAACAGCCAGCGTATCATTCGAAGCGGCACAGCCTGAGCATTTCCATCCAGGAAGAACGGCTGCTGTTCTTCTTCACACGCCTAAAGGCAATGAAGTAATTGGTTATGTTGGCCAACTGCACCCTGCTCTTCAACTTGAGGAGGATCTAGCTGATACGTACGTGCTGGAAATTGGACTTGACCTCATCTATGAGCAAGCAGATGCGGCAATCGAATATAAAGTATTGCCCCGCTACCCGGCTATGCAGCGTGATATTGCAGTAGTCGTGGATCAAGAGGTTGCTGCTGCCAAGCTAACTGGCGTGGCATGGGACATTGCAAGCGAACTGCTTGAGTCTGTACGCGTCTTTGACGTATATACAGGAGAGAAGCTGGGAGCTGGCAAGAAGAGCGTGGCTATATCGCTTGTTTACCGTCATGGCGAGCGTACATTGACGGATGAAGAGGTAACAGAGCTGCATGGCAAGGTTGTTTTACAATTAGAACAATCTTTTGCAGCAGAATTACGCAAGTAGGCAGGAAACCTTCAAAGCCGCATCGAAATAGTTCCTAGTGAGCTATTGATGCGGCTTTTTTCCTTGTAAATATAAGGAATGATTGGTTTTTTCATAACGGTCATGTATTTATATTTGCTAGAGAAACGAAAGCAGTTCCTCTCTGGACGGCAACGGTTGAGAACGTAAACAACGTATGCCCCTGAAGGATGATGTCAGCCGTTTAAGCTAGCTCTACTTGTATATTAGGAGGATTCGCCTTAATGGATGCTGAACAAACGGTAGTTACGGTTGATATATATGGAATTCAATATAAGTTAAAGGGCCATACCAACGTAGAATATATGAAAAGGGTTGCAGCGGCGATTGACGAGAGCATGAAGAAGCTGGCGAAGGGGTATCCGCGTCTTGATATGCCGAAGCTGGCTGTCCTCTCTGCTGTGCAAATAACAGAGGAAGTATTTCGATTGCGCCGCGACAATACAAGACTCCTGGAGGAAGAAGCGAAGCTTAATCTCCTGATCAGAGAGCTGGAGCAAATGAGCGAGCAAGCGGTCTCGCTTAAAGCTGAGCTTGCTGAGACGAAGCGTATGGCAAGCGAGCAATTGCAAAAGGCTAAAGCGGCGGCAGAAGCAGAGCTGAACGAAATGCTGGCGCTTGCCGCAGAGCAAGCTTCAGCTCAGCAAGCGGCAGCAGCCGAGGCAATGAAGGTGCAAGAGGAGACGATCATCCGTCTTACACAAGAAAATGTGGAACGGATTACAGCGCTCAGAACGAAAAAGGATGAGCAATTTGCACAGCTCCAAGCTCGGAAGGATTCAGAGCYGAATGAATTAAAGCGTGTGATGGAAACGAAAATAGAAGAGCTTAGCAGCAAGAAGGCTGCTGAGCTTGCAGAACTTGCAAATCTGAAGGAAACAGAACTTGCAGAGCTTGCAAGTCAGAAGGAATTAGAACTGGCAGAGCTTGCAAGTCTGAAGGAAACAGAACTTGCAGAACTTGCAAGTCTGAGGGAATTAGAGCTTGCAGAACTTGCAAATCAGAAGGAATTAGAGCTGGCAGAGCTTGCAAGTCAGAAGGAAGCAGAGCAAGCAGAGTTTGCCATGCTGAGAAAACAAAAGGATGCAGAACTGGCTGAATTGCGATTGTCCAAGGAAAATCAGCAGCTTGAATTGGAGCTGGAGAAGGAAGAACTGCGATTGGAGCTTGAACAAGTGAAGGCAGATGAACTGGCTTCACTTAGACAAGAAAAAGAAGCCCAATTAAATGCTTTAGCCTCGGAGCAAGAAACACTGCTTACAGCATTAAAGGCAGAGAAAGAGGCGCAGYTGACTGAGCTTGAAGGAAGCTGGCAGAGTAAATGGGATGAGCGAGAACTCAGCTGGTTAGCCCATGCAGAAACCTCGCAGCTAGAAATTGCCCGCCAGAGTGAAGAGCGTGAGCAGGCTTGGAAGGCAGAAGCCGTTAAAGCGGAACAAGCTTTTCGTGCTGATCTTGAGCGGCGTAGAAACGGCTGGCTGGAGGAGCGAGGCAAGCTGCAAACCCAAATTGCTGAGCTTCAAGAAGGCTGGAAGAAGGACAAGGAATTATTTGAAAATCGTATAAATTCAGCAGATGAGCAGCTCGTTCAGGCAATGGAGCAGGAGGAATCCTTCCGCACATCATATGCTCAGCTGGAACAGGAGCTCCGTGAAAAAGAAAACGAATGGGAGCTGCTGCAAAGCGAGCTGAATGAAACACGCAGCAAGATCGAGGAGTTGCAGGAACAGAGCAGCCAGTCCATAGCACAAATCCAAGAGCTGGAACAGAAGCTTGTTCATGAACGCAGTCATGTTTCCGCTGCGGATAAGCGGGCAACAGATTTGCAAACGCGATTGAAAGAAGCAGCGGAACGTGAGCAGCAGCAGGAACAGAAGCAGCTTGAGCTTGAAGAGGAGTTATTAAAGCTGCAGCTTGAGCTGGAAGAGCAAGAATTGATGAGTCAGAAGCAGACAGAAGAGCATAACAACCTGCTTCGGATTGAGCTTGAAAATCAGAAGGAATTGCTGGAAGAAGAGCATGAGCAGAAACTGCAAAAGCTTGAGGATGAGAAGCGTGAGCTTGCTAGGACGCTGCGCGAGGAGCATGAAGGACAGCTGCGAATAGTCGAAGCCGACAATGACGAGCTGTTTAAGCAAATGACCGCAGAAAGCAATGAACGCTATGAGCAGTTGGCAGAAGAGAAGGATGCTAGGTACAAGGAGCTCGCAGCAAGCCATGAGGAACTGAATAAGAAGCTTGCTAGACAATATGAAGAGCAGCTGCAGCAGCAAGCAGAGCAACATGAAGAGCAGCTTCTAGAGCAGGCACTGCTATATGAGGAGCAAAGTAAACAGCTTGTCCTTGAATACGAGGAGCGGAGCAAGCAAAAAGCAGCTGAGCATGAAGCAAATAATAGAACAATGGCTTCGCTTCATGAAGAACAGCTGCTAGAGCAGGCTGTGCAGTACGAGGAGCAAAATAAGCAGCTGGCTCATGATTATAATGAGCAGGCAAAGCAAAAGGCAGCCGAGTATGAAGCTAGGCAGAATGAACTCGTTCAGAAATACGAAGAGAAGCTGCTTGAGCAAGCGATTCAATTTGAAGATGCTCAGAAGCAGCTGACAAATGATTTTGAAGCCAAGTCCAAAGCAGCGGCTATCGAGCAGGCCGCTATTGCGGAGCAGCTCGTTGACCAGTATGAAGAGCGCTATAATGAGCTTGCTGCCAAGCAGGATGAGGTTCGCAAGCAGATAGTGAATGAACGTGAAGCTCGCTTGCAGCAACTGGCAGCAGAGCATGACGAGCAATTGAAGCAGCTATCTGCGGATCAAGAGGAGCTGCTGCTGCTTCAGCAGCACGATTACGAGACTGCGACCCAGAAGCTGCAAGCGCAGCTGGACAAAATTGAGCAAATTGCGGCTTCTGCGGCAAACGGAGAACAGGTCTATAAGGCTAATTTGGAGAAACTGCAAATTAGAGAACAAGAGCTAACGGAGCAGTTGGAATGGACAGCAGCTCGAGAGCGCATTGCAGCTCAGCAGCTAGAAGCGGCTTCTGCCCGTGAACGTGAGCTCAGTGAGCGATTGCAGGCACAGCAGCAATATGCGGAACAGGTGGCTGCTGAGGTGAAGCAGTATGAGCTTGAGAAGAAGTCGCGTGAATCAGCGGAAGAGGAGCTGAGAGAGCGGCTAGAGCGAGCAATGCAGGAAGCAGCTGCCGCATCCGATTTGAAGGAAGAGCTGAGCGAGCATACGTCTAAGCTTGCAACAGAAAGAGATGAAGCAGCTCGTCAGGCTGCGCGATTAGCCAGTGAGCGTGATGAGGCGGCAAGCGCACTTGAGTCACTTGTCTATGAACGCGATGAAGCAGCTCGTTCTGCAGAGAGGCTAGCTGAGGATCACGCTGATCTGCAGGAGCAGCATCATAAGCTGAAAAATGAATATTCGAAGCTGCAAACCGAATACAACGAATGGATCGAGCTCATCGAGCACAGCTGATCCAGCGATAAGAACCAAGAAACCGCAGAAACAAACAAAGGCTATTGCCGACGTTTGTTTCTGCGGTTTCTTTTTAGAGATTAACCATAAGATACGATTGTGCCAGTTGGACCGCCGGCGGACAAGCTTGCTAGACGAATCAAGTCCGGTGTAACGATTGCAGGATCTTTGCCGGTCGCGTGCATTTCTGTACGAAGCATGCCGGGATTATAGAGGTTTGCAAGAATACCATGCTCATACTCCTCATCGGCTAAGGTGCGTGTCAACGACTCTAATCCTGCCTTGGCTGCGCTATATGCTGCATAGCCGCCTGCGCCGTTCCATGACAGGCCGGAGGTAATATTAATAATTCGTCCATATTTTGCTCTGCGCATAGTTGGTAAAACAGCCTTAGTCAGCAGAAATGGTCCTGTCAGATTGATCGCAATTTGATTTTGCCATTCTTCTGAGGTTAGTTCGAGCACACTACCTGATTCAAGAACAGCAGCATTGTTCAAAATAATATCGATATGCCCAAATTGCTGGACGACTGCTGAAATGGTGTCTTGGACTTGCTGCTCATCGGAGACATCTGTTTGCAGCACTAATGCATCTTTTCCCGTCTTTGCCTTTACAATCGAAGCAGTTTCCTCAAGCTTCGCAAGTCTTCTCCCAAGCAGCACAACATCTGCGCCTTCTGCTGCAAACGAGATTGAAGCTGCACGTCCAAGCCCCGTACCAGCTCCACTAACAATGGCGACTCGATTTTGTAAAATTCCCATCACCATTTCTCCTTTCGCTTTGCATATTGTTAATATTTTATCAGAGGGGACAAGGAGGGGAAAGAGGAAGGTCATCAAATTTTCTTACTCGATTGTTAAATAAAAATGATATATGCGATAAAAGAAAAATATATGTAGTTTGGCTGCGTGAATAGAGAAAAAAATGATATGATCCCCCAAATGCTCACTGCTTAGGTAAAAAATAAATATAACGGAAGTTTATCCTGCTTTAGCCTCTCTTCTCAGAGTAAAATAGAACAGGAAACAACAAAAAAACAGCAGAGCAGATTCATTCCATCCAGCTCGGCTGTTTTTAAGTTTTATTTATTTTCAGAAACGTTTATTCTACGACTAAAACAGCTTTCATTTCTCTATGCCCTGCTCCGCATGGAACGGAACAAATCATTTGATAACTTCCTGGCTCACTAATGTTTACAGCGATCGTGTCGCCATTTGAAAGCTTGTAGTCGGTTTTTTGGATCTGAACGCCATGAATGCCGTCAACCGAATCAAGCTTGAGATTAACCGTCTCGCCGGCTTTGATTTTATATTCCTTTTTGTCAAATTTCCAGTTAGATGCTGTCATGACAAGGTCAGATGAAGAAGCTCCGCTATCTGCTACTGTTGTATTTGTTTCTTTATTTTCGGGTTTGGCTGTGTTTGTGCCGCATGCAGCAATGACAACGACTAAACACATTGCGCTTGCAAATAATAACCATTTTTTCATTCGTAAAGCGTCCCCTTTCGATTATCCAATGTAATAGGAATGTTTTGGATTGTATCTATTGTACCTTAACTAGCTTTCAATTGCAGTGACGGTGTGATGACAAACTCATGAATTTCTTGTGAAATGATTAGGGGAAACGCGAAAATTTGGCAGTACGCAGCAATCAGCCCTTGACCGCCATTAAGGCAATCAAGGGCTGGTCTCACATAAAGCCTGCATTAATCGCGATCGCGTCTGCCTGCTTCATAGGGAGTGCTGACCGGAATGAACAGGTCGATGATCCCGATAACAAGAGCAGCTAAGATGGCGCCAAGCAAGGTTACAGTTACGCCGCCTACGATAAACTGAGCAATCCAGATAACAGCTGCGCTTGCGATGAAGCCGACGATTCCTCGGCCAAAGGGTGTAACCCGCTTGCCGAATATGCCTTCAATTACCCAGCCTAGTGCAGCAATGACAAGCGCTAAGAAAAAGGCGCTCCAAAATCCGCCTACGCTAAATTGTGGAACGATAAACCCAACAAGCATTAATACCAGCGCGGCTACGATAAACCGGACGACATGTCCCAAAAAAGACATTTTATAACCCTCCTTAAGTTTAACAAATGGAAAACAAAACTGGAGCTGTTTTGGTACTTGTGTAGCTTATAGTCGCCCACGTTCGCAGTTCTTTGTTATTTCCTTCCGTACAGTATTGCTAAAGTTGCGTCGTTAGACGGCTCGTTCGTTTATATTGTGACCAATTGAGCATCATTTATGTATGAAACAACGGTTCAGTTCGTGCATCAAAGTCGTGATTCGGCTATAATAGGAAGGCGAGAGGAGTGTTAATTGTTGGACACTAAAATTTTGAAGACACTTGAATATCCTAAAATCATACATAGATTGTCTCAGCATGCAGCAACATCGCTTGGGAAAACCATTGCTGAGTCGCTGCAGCCGGTTTCGGATCTGGAATCGGTAAAGCAGATTTTGCAAATTACCGACGAGGCCTACACAGCTGATCGTCTTAAAGGCAGTGCGCCATTTGGGGGAATTGTGGACATATCAGCGCCGCTTCACCGTGCCCGTATAGGCGGTACCCTTAATCCGGCTGAGCTTCTGGATATTGCGAATACCGCACGGGGCGGTAGACGTGTAAAACGGCATATCAGCGTTTTGCATGAAGATAATCCCATTCCAATGCTGCACCATATTGCAGATCAAATAAGTGAGCATAAGTCGCTTGAGGATGCGATTTTTGATTGCATCGATGACCAAGCGGAAGTGATGGACAGTGCTAGTGCTGAACTGGCCTCTATCCGGCGCGAGCTTAGAAATGGCGAATCACGGATTCGTGAGAAAATGGATCAAATGGTCCGTTCCTCGTCCGTTCAAAAAATGCTGCAGGACGCCATCGTAACACTTCGCAACGATAGATATGTTATTCCAGTGAAACAGGAATACCGTTCTCACTTTGGCGGAATCGTGCACGATCAGTCTGGTTCTGGCGCAACGTTGTTTATCGAACCGGAAGCCATAGTTGCAATGAACAATAAGCTTCGAGAGCTAAAGGCAGGCGAGCTGCGGGAAATTGAGAAAATTTTGCAGAAGCTAACTGCTTTGGCATCCGATTATGTAGAAGATCTTATTTATAACTTGGATTTGCTTGGTCAAATCGATTTTGCTTTTGCAAAGGCTCGGCTTGCTCATCTCATGAAGGCTACACAGCCGCGGATGAATGACCGAGGTTTTCTGAAAATAAAACGTGGACGCCATCCGCTAATTGCACCTGAGCAGGTTGTTCCACTCGATGTGGAGCTTGGCAATCAATACACTTCCATCATTGTAACGGGACCGAATACAGGCGGTAAAACGGTTTCCTTGAAAACCATCGGACTGCTTAGCCTTATGGCCATGTCAGGATTGTTTGTACCTGCTGAGGATGGCAGCCAGCTTTGTGTATTTGATGCTATCTACGCCGATATTGGTGATGAGCAGAGCATTGAACAAAGCCTCAGTACGTTTTCCAGCCATCTCAAAAACATCATTCGCATTTTAGGCTCCATGACATCAAAGAGCTTAGTGCTGCTTGATGAGCTTGGTGCAGGAACAGATCCAGCTGAAGGCTCGGCGCTTGCGATTGCCATATTGGAGCATGTTCATGCTATGGAAAGCCGTATTGTAGCAACTACGCACTACAGCGAGCTGAAAGCTTATGCTTATAATCGCAAGGGAGTCATTAACGCCAGCATGGAGTTTGATGTTGCTACTTTAAGCCCTACGTACCGTCTGCTTGTTGGTGTTCCTGGCCGAAGCAATGCATTTGCTATCGCCGAGCGTTTAGGACTTGCTCGTTCGATTATTGAGCATGCAAGAGGAGAAGTAAGCGAAGAGGATCAACGGGTTGAAAATATGATCGCCTCCCTTGAAGAGAACCGGTTAGGCGCTGAAACGGAACGTCAAACGGCAGAGTCGCTCCGCCGTGAGATGGAGACGCTGCGCGCGCGCCATGAGGCAGAGAGTTTGCGCTTTGAAGAGCAGAAAGAAAAGCTGATGCAGAAGGCGCAAGATGAGGCTCGCGAGGCTGTCCTCAAAGCCAAACGCGAGGCAGAACAAATTATTGCGGATTTGCGCAAGCTTGCAATGGAGGAGGGTGCCTCCGTCAAGGAGCATAAGCTCATTGAGGCACGCCGCAAGCTTGATGAAGCGGCTCCCGAGCTTCAGAAATCGAAGCGGGGAGCTTCCAAGACAGCAACGAAGCAGGTTAAGATTGAAGCTGGCGACGAAGTAACCGTTTATAGCTTAAATCAGAAGGGCACGGTTGTGGAAATTCATGGTTCCGATGCTACAGTGCAGCTGGGCATTATGAAGATGAAGGTTGCGCTGGATGATTTGGAGCTGCGAAGCTCTGGAGCTGCCGCTAGTAAGACACAACAGCCGAAGCAAGCAGCCAGCTTGCAGCGCACCAGAGAAGAAAATATTAAGATGGAGCTCGATCTTCGCGGAGAAAATCTGGAAGAAGCAATCCTTGAGGTTGACCGTTTTCTTGATGAGGCCTTTTTATCAGGCTTAGCTCAGGTTGCTATTATTCATGGTAAAGGCACTGGTGTGCTTCGTACTGGAATACAGCAATATTTGCGTAGACACAGCCATGCGAAGAGCTTTCGACTCGGCAATTATGGCGAGGGCGGCGTTGGCGTGACGGTTGTGGAGCTTAAATAGCTCCTAGCCATTGCGCAATCGAATACGGCAGATGATGGAGGGGTCTTGTAAATGAGTAATGAAGTCGATCAGTTGCTGAGCAATCCGTATGCTGCTTCACTTGTTTATGTATCGGTTGCGGTGCTGTCTCTCATCGTTTTTTTATCGTGCTTTGAGCTCGTAACCAAATATAAATGCTGGAYGGAGATAAAAAAGGGAAACGTTGCTGTTGCTATGGCGACAAGCGGTAAAATATTCGGTATTTGTAATATTTTCAGGTTTTCCATCGAGTCCAACGATTCGGTGTATCAAAGCCTTATTTGGGGTGCGTTCGGTTTCGTCATACTTATGGCAGCATATTTTTTATTCGAATTTCTAACGCCTGTTTTTYGAATCGATGACGAAATCGCTCGTGATAACCGTGCGGTAGGGCTTATTGCAATGATCATTTCTGTATCTTTATCTTACGTGATTGGTGCAACTGTCATTATATAAACGGGGTGAAACCATATGAAATATTTATGGAGAATACTAGCGGTTGTCGCTGTTTTGTTTTTTGTTTTCGGTATCGTATATTTAATGAATCATTAGAGGGGAAGTTATGAGCATGGATGAGCATTTGATATGTCCTTGGTGTTTAACGGAAATTGTATGGGATGAAGAAATTGGGCCGGAATCRCATTGTCCGCATTGCGACAATGAATTAAGCGCATATCGTACGATAGAGCTTGGTTATGATGAGGATGAAGTGGAAGCTGATGAGCATGAAAAAGCTGTTCAGGCGCTAAAAATCAATGATGCTCGCAGAGCAGCAAAGCAAAATGGCGAGGAACCTGAAGACGATTGGTCAGACGATGAACTGGAGGAAGAAGCGGAAGAAGACGATTCCGATGATCCGAACCATAAACGTTGGCTAGCTCAGGGTGATGGTTTCCGCAATGCTGACAGTGCACGATTTGCTGTGGAAGAAACGGTTCAGCGTGTGCTTGATGATCAGGATGAAGTACCTGAATGCCCGGCATGTCGGGCGTATATGATCGAAGCAGGCGTACAGACAATTGATGGGCAGCAATTCGAGTCTAGAATCGCTCCATCTTTAGGAAAAGCGGTGCTCGAAACTCCTTTTCAATTGACCTTGTACGTTTGTCCCGTTTGCTATCAAACCTCGTCCTTGCTGAGTTCAGGCGACCGCGAGCAAATGATCAATCGTCTAACACCGGAAGAATAACAAACAACTGGCAATAATGGACGGGCATGGGCTGCATCCAAAAAGGGAATCTTACAAAACGTAATTCTGATACGTAAAGGGCTAGACATGTGAATGCATGAACTGGCCTGCGGCAGGAGGAATCGTTTTGGCAAAAACCTTAAATGGACAAGCAGCCCTTTTACTTATTGTGCAGGCGCTTTACGGTATTGCGAACGCGCTGTCTGGGACGTTTGTTCCCGTATACTTATGGAAAGCAAGCCAATCTTATATGTTGATCGGTTGGTTCACTATGGGTCAATATGTAATGAGTGGTTTAACCTTTTGGGTTGTTGGGAAATGGGTAAAAGAGCATAACAAAATGAATAGTTTGCGCATAGGCATTATTTTGTCAGGCGTGTTTTATTGTTCAGTACTGCTGCTGGGTACACAAGCGAAAGTATATTATTTGCCGCTTGGCCTTTTAAATGGGATGGCACTCGGTTTTTTTTGGGTCGCATTTAATGTAGTTTATTTCGAAGTGACAGATCCAGATAATCGGGATCGTTTCAATGGCTGGTCGGGGCTGCTTGGTTCTGCGGCAGGTATCGTGGCGCCGTGGGTATCAGGCTTGCTTATCACGTCGATGCAAGGAGAAAAGGGATATAGGCTTATTTTCACCCTTTCATTAATCATATTTTCTATAAGTGTAGTGCTCAGCTTTTGGCTTAAAAAACGCCATGGTCAAGGCCGCTATAATTGGAAGCATGGCTTCCAGCAGCTGATGCAAAAAGGAAATCCGTGGCGTCGCATGTTTCCAGCTATTGCAGCGCAGGGCGTGCGAGAAGGCGTATTTATGTTTCTTGTTGGCCTTACGGTATACGTAGCTACGCAAAACGAAAGCAAGCTAGGAACGTATTCACTCATTACATCCTTAGTTGCTTTAATCAGCTTCTGGATTGTTGGCAAAAAGCTCAAAAAAAACAATCGCAAATGGGCGATGCTCATAGGCGTTATCATGATTGGAATCGTTATATTGCCGCTGTTCTGGAAGGTCTCTTATGCTACATTGCTTATGTTCGGAATCGGAACATCACTGTTTATGCCGCTTTATATTATACCTATGACCTCAAGAGTATTTGACCTCATTGGCCAGTCCGAGGAAAGTGCGCGGGAACGAGAGGAATTTATCGTCCTTCGTGAAGCGGGATTAGTTTTTGGCAGGATTATCGGCTTATCGTCATATTTAATCGTTTTGCCGCTGAATCATTCTGCTGTCGCCATTACTTGGCTCTTGTTTGCGGTTGGCATCGTGCCGATTGCTGGTTGGTGGTTCATGAAGCCGTTTCTTACAGAGCAGCAAGCACAAACCTAAATAGAAAGGAAGTGAAGGAATGCCGAAAGTAGTTGCAGACATTACGCAATTAATTGGGAATACGCCTGTCGTAAGGCTAAACCGTCTTCCAGAGGAAGGCAGCGCCGAAGTATGCGTTAAGCTGGAACGCTTCAACCCAAGCGGCAGCGTAAAGGATCGCGCAGCCTTCTCTCTTATTAATGATGCCGAGAAGCGCGGTTTGATTAAGCCTGGTGATACCATTATTGAACCAACTAGCGGCAATACAGGCATAGGCCTAGCCATGAACGCAGCAGCTAGAGGTTACAACATAATATTAGTTATGCCGGACAACATGACTGCTGAGCGGATTAAACTGCTGCAAGCATACGGAGCGGAAGTTGTGCTTACGCCTGCTGCTGAACGCATGCCGGGAGCAATTCGAAAAGCGGAGGAGCTTCGGGCTGAGCGCCCGGGCAGCTACATACCGAATCAATTCGAGAATCATGCGAATCCGCGGATTCACCGAATGACGACTGCGATAGAAATTATCGAGCAAACAGATGGCAAGCTAGACGCTTTCGTTGCTACCGCAGGTACAGGCGGCACGATCACAGGAACAGGTGAAGCGCTAAAGGAAGTGCTCCCTCATTTGTATGTAGCGGTAGTAGAGCCGCAAGGGTCACCGGTGTTGTCAGGAGGAAAGCCAGGTCCGCATAAGCTTGTCGGTACTAGTCCTGGTTTCGTGCCCGCTATTCTTAATACATCGATTTATGATGAAATCATTCAAGTTTCAGATGAGCATGCTCTAACGACAATGAGAGCGTTAGCGACGCAAGAGGGTTTGCTGCTAGGACCTTCCTCAGGCGCTTCGGTATGGGCAGCGATGCAAATTGCAAAACGTCTTGGTGCTGGGAAGCGAGTGCTGTGCATTGCTCCAGATACTGGAGAGCGGTATATGAGCATGGATATTTTTTGATCAGCATACGGGAGTGGTTTATAACCATTCCCGTAATGATTGCTGCAATATATTGCGTCTTTCATCAATATAGTTATGAATAAAGGCTGGTTCTGCTAAAAAGGTGTCATAGCTCGCCTTTCGCGTATAATCGCTGCGAATAGCCGGAGATAACTGTGCATGCATCTGCGAAATGACGGGTTCCAGCTTCTCCACAGTAAATGCGGATAACAGCAGTTTCTTTATGATCGCTCTATATTTTCGTCTGCACGATGGGAATGTAAATAGCTTCTCTGTCAGCGTATTGTAGCCCTGAAGACGGACGAGATCGCTGCCGCAAGGCTTTCCGTAACAGTTTCTTCCCCAGGTTCCCTCGTAATCCCATGGAATGATTCGATATTTCCCACTTTTGCTATGCTCATAAAGCGCATAGTTTTGATCAAATCCATCGTAATTTCCAGTCAATACAGCTCCGGCAAGCCATAATAAATATTGTGATACATCAAGGCGTTTGGCATTATGCTCATTCAGTTTACTGCCAGACAAACGATTGATATTTCGAACGAACGATACGAGCCTCTTTTTTGTCCCCGTCTTTCCCAGCTTCAATTCATAACCATCAAATAACGAAGCTTTCGTACCTTTAGAGACAGGGTCCGTTAAGCTGAAGTCGGCACTGTCATTGACGGCATAGAGAAGAGAACGGCAGCCAATGCCCCTTTTTTCGAAAAAAAGTTGATCTACCGCTTCGATTTCCAAATAAACGCCTCGAGGCACGTCATTTATTATGAGCCAGAAGTGGTTGGTTTGAGGGGATGGCACACCAATTTTATTGAAAAAGTAAAAGGAAAGTGCGTTCCGCATCATGGATGGATCGTCATATTCCGCATTCCAATGAAATGTTTTGCCATTTTCAAGCCGAACTTCATAAGATTTTTTGGAATAATTACGTGTATGTCCTCCCCGCAAGCCAAACTCTGCAGTATAGGTTTGTCCCTCCATCTCGAGCTGTGCCGGTTTGAAGGAACGCCCCCAAGCATCGCTTTGTATCTCTTGGAAATCAGAAGCATTCATGCGTATGGAACGTGTCGGCAAGACTTCAGCAACCATCTAACCATCTCCCGAAGCAAAAGATAAAGCCTACCGTTACACGATAGGCGTTTTGATCTTAATACTCTATTCAGCTAATGCCCAGATGGTCACGATTATTTGGTCATGAATGTTTTCAATCCTAATGATCACAATGGAAAGCTTCCATATCTGAACCAGTAGAGTTCAAAATCTATAATTATACTACTCTATTATTTATAGGGGAATTGCTCAATCTCTCATAAATAGATAGCAATCTAGTACCACTTCCATACGGTATACATATTAATATATTACATTTCGTAACTCATGATAGATGGAGTGAATGGGAAAAGGAGGATGCAAAGCAACAGAGTAATGAATGGGAAGTGAATAGGTCGTAAGGGCGTATTTGAAGACAGTCTTAGAACAACAAACTATGAAATTATCGGAGGGATTTTTTTATGAGTCTATGGTATAACAATGGTTATTCAGCTGGTCAATCTGTTGCTAGTTATAACAATAGCCACAAAAGCAACAAGAGTGGAAACAAGGATCATAACTTTCTTCAAAGCTTGGTAGGAAAAAACGTAAAAGTTAATCGCGGCGGACCGGACTCACTTCAAGGCAAGCTCCACTCTGTAAAAAGCGACTATCTTGTTTTAAACACAAATGAAGGTGTCGTTTATATCGCAGACAGCCATGTTAAGAGTGTTACTGAGGGAGGTGCCAGCAATTCAAGCGGAGGCAACAAAAGTGGATCTGGCAACAGAAGCGGAAGTCGCAGCACAGAAGTTATTCGTGCAAACAATTTCAATGGTGTTATTCGTGCAATGAATCAAACCTTTGTACAGCTTAATTCCGGCGGACCTGAGAAAGTTGAAGGTTTCATTGCTCAAGCAGGCAGCAACTCAATCCTGCTCGTTTCCGGTAAAGAAGCTATGCAAATYCAGAACTTCCACATCAAATCAATTAAAGCAGCGGGAAGCAACAAATCTGGCGGAAACAACAATAACAAAAACAACAATAACAGCAAAAACGAAAACAAAAGCAACAGCAAAAACGAAAACAAAAGCGACAGCAAAAACAACAATAAAAACAAAACACAAGGCAATCGCAGCGGTGGAAAAAGCAATGCAAATGCGGCTGCCGTAAAAACAACTCGCAGTTCAGTAAAAAAATCATAATGGCCTGTCGGGCAAAAGGTAGAGCTTTTGCCCGATTACGCGATCTATCCGGATGAAAGGAGGTTAATTGCATGAAAAACCGTCATCCGCTGTTGGATAAGCAGGTCGAATTGGAGATTTCAGGGAAAGTAGCGCCTATACGAGGTAAATTGATCGAGTTTGGTCAGGATATATTAGTGCTGCATAATGGAACACAATTTTTGTATATCCCGCTTATTCATCTGCAGCAGCTTCGTCTTTCAACTCGTAAAGAAGAAGCAGAAGAAATATATGAAGTACCGGAAATGCCTTTCGAGCCTTATAATGAGCCCGTCTCGTACCGAAAAATATTAATGAATGCGAAAGGTATGTTCTCTGAGATTTATATTACAGGTAATCAGTCTATTCATGGTTATTTGACCACCGTTATGAATGATTTTTTCGTCTTCTATTCTCCCGTTTATCATACGGTGATCATCTCTCTCCACCATATGAAATATTTAATTCCGTACAGTCCTAACGTAACACCATACACGTTAACACCGGAACAATTCCCTCTAAAGCCATCCCCGCTAACCCTTGCAAGAACTTTTGATCAACAGCTTCGTAAATTAATCGGCGAATTCGTCGTGCTTGATCTCGGCGAGAATTCAAATAAAATCGGCGTTCTGAAAAATGTCGATCAAAGCATGATTGAGCTTGCGACTGTAAGTGGAAACCCCGTTTTTTTACATTTTGATCATGTGAAGACGGTTCATATTCCGTAGGAAAGAAGACTATGCTCTTAGCCAGTAGACGGCTTAAGCATAGTTTTTTTTGTTCTCTTTAAATAAAAGATTGACAGGATGCATTTAGATACATAGATCTGGAAACATTATCTTTGGAAGGAAGTGACAAGATTATGAAAGTGAAACCATTTGGGATTTTACCCTCTATGTTAATGATGGTTTTGTCTGTTGGACTTGTAAATCATGTTCTGGTTGTACCGCTGCTGCTTGATGCTGCTAAGCGCGATGCATGGATTTCTGTTATTTTTGGCCTTGTAATCGTCCTTCCTTGGGTTTTGTTTCCTTTTTATGGAATATTAAAGCGAATGGATGGAACTCCGTTTGATCAATGGCTCATACAGCTTATGCCGCGGTTTTTGGCTTGGATAATTATTAGTATTTTTCTGCTGGTACAGCTGAGTATTGCTTTTGAATCACTTATTATTACAGCTTCGTGGACTGCGACAACCTATTTGCCCAATACGCCCTCCATGGTGGTTTGTACTGTTTTTTTAGGTCTTTGTATGTTTGCATCAGTCTCAGGGCTGCGGACCATTGCTTATGTTAGCTGTATATTATTGCCGATCGTTGTACTGTTAGGCGATTTTGTCATGTCTGCGAACATGCCTCACAAGGATTATCACTATTTGCTGCCTATGCTCGAGAATGGGATGAGCCCGGTCATGAAAGGCATTTATTATGTGTTGACTTCGTCTTGCGAGTTTTTTGGGTTCATGTTCATCCAGCATCATATCCATGGAAAATTTAAAAGATGGCATTTCATCGTGCTTGTTTTGTTCTTATCGCTGCTGACACTTGGTCCGGTAATGGGCGCGATTGTAGAATTCGGCCCTGTTGAAGCTGATAAAATGCGGTACCCTGCTTTTTCGCAATGGAGACTGGTCTCCATCGGGAAATATTTTGAGCATGTTGATTTTTTTGCAATTTTTCAGTGGATGTCAGGCGCACTTATTCGTCTATCGATATCCATTCACATTTTGTCAGAATTTTGGCCGCTGCGCCGTTTAAAACAGAAGTGGATATCACCTACTGTGCTCGGCGTGATCATTTTGGTCATCTCGGGCGCTGGCATCAAAAATATGCTTCAGGTAAGGACGGCATTACATGCTGCATTTCAGTACACCGGCATTGTCGTCATGCTCTTAACGATCGTAATTTGGATCGTGTCTATGTTTAGAAAAAAACAGGGTGATAAAAAAAGAACAGCCATTATCGGCTCGGAGGAGGCAGAGCAGTTATGATTCATGACGAGCATAATAGTGAGATCGATCAAAACGATATTTCGTTGGATCAGTTAAAACACATATTGAAGGATTGTCATGATGTTATTGAATATAATCTGACACTCGACGTTGACGGTCCAATGGAAGTGACATTGATTTATTGCGATGGATTAATCGACAACCAACAATTGCAGCTAGGCTTATTGCCGTTATTGGAGAAATGGGCGGAGCAATTCAGAACGGTGCCAGACGCAGATACAGGTGAAAAACATAAGCCCAGCATGTTATTTAGTAAAATTCAGTCTGGGGATCTTGACAGCAACGTATTTGCCCGCCTATTTGCAGGCAGTGTCATATTGTCCTTTGCTAAATTCGAAGGATTGTTTGAATTTGACATCGCTAATCAGCCTGGAAGGACACCAGAGGAGTCGGTGCTTGAAGTATCGATTCGAGGACCGCGCGACGGGTTCGTCGAACAGCTTTCAACGAATGTTGCATTAGTCCGCATGAGGCTAAAAACACCAGATATGCATGTAGAGTATCGAAAAATCGGCTCCGAGTCCTTAACGGAGGTCGCTTTGCTTCATATGGAGGGCAAGGCCGATCCCAAGCTTGTTAAAGAAGCTAGAAGGAGACTGGACAATATCGATATTCCGGCTCTAGTAGGAGGAAGTCAACTGGAGGAGCTTTTATCCGACCGCCGCTTATCTTTATTTCCACTCGTTGAATTTGTAGGACGGCCTGATTATGTCGTTCAATCCTTGCTGCAAGGCAAGGTAGCAATATTGCTCCATGGGTCGCCATCTGCACTTATTGCTCCAGGAAACTTATTGCTGCTCATCAAATCACCAGAGGACGCACATTTACCCTTTTATTATGTTTCATTAGAACGTTTGTTAAGGCTCGTAGGACTCGTATTAGCTATTTGTTTGCCAGGTTTTTGGATAGCGCTGTCAGCATTCAACACGGATCAGATTCCATTTACGCTGCTAGCAACCGTTACGATGTCGCGAATCGGATTGCCGCTGTCGGCAACGATGGAAATGTTTCTGATGCTGACCATGTTCGAGCTGTTCAGGGAAGCCGGTGTAAGACTTCCAAGGGCAGTAGGCCAAACCGTTTCTGTTGTAGGCGGATTGATCGTTGGAGATGCAGCCATCCGTGCGGGCATGACATCGCCAACGATGCTCGTAATGGCCGCGGTAACGGCGGTATCAACCTTTACTCTCGTGAATCAGTCATTAAGCGGCTCCGTAAGCATCATCCGTTACCTTGTCCTTATCTGCTCATCTGTGCTGGGCATTTTCGGTTTTTTTGTCGGCTCCTTTGCGGTACTTATCTATTTGTGCACGTTAGAATCATTTGGACGCTCTTACTTATACCCGGTTGCACCTATGCGCTTAAAAGAGCTGCTGCCAGCGCTTATACAAATGCCATGGAAGCTTAAGAGTACGAGGAGGAATAAATGATGCTCTTTGCATGGATTACAAAGCAGGGAACACAGCTTAGAAAGTGTGCGGCACTGGCAGGCATCGTGTTTATGTCGTTGCTGCTGCAAGGCTGCTGGGATGAAGTTAACTTGGCGGATGTGAGCTATATATCCGCATTTGGCATCGACTATAAGGACGGACAATACGATATTTATGCCCAAACGATTAAATTTGGCCTAATTGCAAAAACAGAATCGCTTCAGCCTGATCCAAATCCGGTTTGGATCGGAAAAGGGTCGGGAGATACCGTATTGCTAGCTCTAAATGACTTGGCTCGCTCTGGCCAAACGATTTTGAGCTTGGAGCATTTAAAAACCGTGATCGTACAGGAGAGAGCGATGAGCAAAATCGCTGACATCATGGACGGGGTGAATCGTCAGCGGGCATCGCGGTATACGTCGCTGCTTTTCGGAACCAAAGCTCCGATTGAAAAAATTTTTACTAGCGATACTTTTTTTGATCAATCACCGCTTAACAGCATTATGTATATGCCGGGCCCTCTCGACAGCCAGAGAAGCTTCATTCGTCCTTATTCCTTGCAGCTGGCGGTACAGACGCTGAATGAACCCTCCATGGTCACTACTCTCCCTGCTTTGAATGCAAATGAAGAATACTGGAAAAGAAAGAAACAACCGCTGCAAATCCAGTTAATAGAAGGGATATTTATATTTAAAGATCTTAAATATCTCGGTTATCTTACGGAGCCTGAAGCCACAGGGCTAAGATGGGCAGATCCTGAATTCAAGCATTTTCTGCTCAAAGCGCAAGGGGAAAAAGGGAAAGCAGCAATCGCTGTCGTTTCATCCAGAGGGAGTGTGGATGTGAGTTTTAAAGGTGACAAGCCCATTTTCACATTAAAGATGCGAGTAGACGGGAATGTCGCAGAAATGGATGGCGTTATACAGGAACATGAAATTGTTTCGTCAGTTAAAGCGCGGATTAAGCAGGAGATGGAGGATACGTTCCGCAAGGGGCTCGAGAAGAAAGTTAGTTTCTTTCAACTGGAGCATCATCTGTACCGTTACCATCAAGCTTATTGGCAGCAAGCATGCAAAAGTAAGGAGTGGCTGCCAAAGCCCGATCAGTTAATTATAGAGGTGGATTTCCAATTAATTCACACCGGCAATTTCGATTTAAATATTGACACATAAATAAAGGAAATTTAGCTCATAATACGTTTGGCACGAAATAAATGGATCAAATCGTAATTTTGGACCAAGTTTAGAGGAGGATGATTAAATGATGCAGCCAATGACGGCAAAAGAGCTGGAGTACATTGCAGACTCTATGTCCAACGAGGATTTATTAATTAAGCAATGTGCAACGCTTGTTGCTACCGGTACTACACCAGCGCTTAGAAATTTATGCTCACAAATGATTCAAACCCATCAGCAGCACTATGATTCTTTGCTGCATGCGATTTCGCACCATCAGCAAATGGCTCCAACACAGCCTCAACAATAAGAAGGATTTTAAAAGAAGATTAGGAGGTCAATCATAATGCAGCAACAACAAAAGCAATCGATATTGACTGAGGAAGATTTGGCAGGCACGATCCTTAGCGATTTGAAAAGAGTTGTTCGTGAATATGCAACAGCAGCAACAGAGTCTATTTGTCCTGATATTCGCCAGCTGTTTACGAAATTGACAGACAGCACGTTGGCACTGCAAGGCCAGCTGTTTACGGCGATGCAGCAAGCGAATATGTACAATACATCCTCGCCTGCGCTGCGTCAGGAGCTGGACAAGCAGGCTAAGCAATATCAGCAAACCAAACAAAAAACGAGCCAGTTTTTACAGCAAAACCTTGGGCAACAGCAAAACCAAACAATGTATACGCCGCAAATGCAGCAGTCCGGCCAATATC